>JAISFK010000134.1 GCA_031263625.1 Clostridiales bacterium | reverse complement strand
ACCTCCAGGCTGTCGCGGCTCTGCAGCGGCGGGAGCGGGCTTGCCGGCAGCGTCTGATACCAGTACGCGACCGACGCGATGTCGTCCTGCAGCGGCAGGTAGCGCCCCTCGCTTCGCCAGCCCAGCGCCTGGATCGTCACGCGGAGATCCGACTCGAAGCGGATCGGGTCCGCGATGTGCCAGCGGTACATGCCGAAGCGCCGCTGCGCGCCGTACAGCTTGTCCGTGTCCAGCACGTGGAAGCCCGTGTACGGCGTGGAGAACGAGACGTACCGGTCGTGCGCGACGGGATCCTCGAAGTCGTAGGAGCCGCAGAAATAGTCCTCCGTCCCCGTGCCGCAGATGGTCGGGAACTCCGCGTCGCCGTCCATGAAGAACTTGATCTCGCCCTCGCCCCACCAGCCGTTGTTGTTCACGCCCCAGGCGATGTACGTGCCGACATACTGCCCCTTGCCGCGCAGGCCGCCGGCGATTTCGTGGACGGCCTTGTACGCCAGCGGGTTCGAGCGCCGGAAGCTCGCGTGGAAGTACGCGCACTGCTCGCCGATGCCGCCCAGCGCGTAGGTTATCTGGTAGAAGATGGTCATGGCCGCCGGCGCGCGGTTTTCGAGCGTCATCCTGCAGCGCCCGGCGAACGGCATGGGCCAGTAGCAGTTGAAGGCGCTGCCCGGATTGACGCACACGGCCAGCGACGATATCTGCGAGTACTTGTTCCAGCCCATGCAGAAGAAGTCACCGATGGGGCACTCGACGGACGGCTCGTCTTGGCCGTCCCAGTAAACGCGGAGGATCGTGTCGCGCCACGCGCCCGTGGGCGTCATCCAGACGTGCTGTATCATGCCCGGCCCCTCGATGTCCGCGATCTCGAGCGTGGCGCCCGGCCCTATGCTGACGCACGGGTTCACCTTCCAGCCGCGCCCCAGATCCCGCGCCGCGCCAGAGCTGGAGCCCTCGCCAAGCTCCGCCGCGCCGCCCCTGCCCGGCTCCCCGCGCGGGTTTTCGGGGGATATGGATCGCGTTTTGGCGTCGGACAGGCGCCACAGGCTGCCGATGTCCATGCCGAAGCCGTTGAACAGAGATGCTGCCATGCTTTTGTCGCTCCTTTTCGATTTTATTCGATTCAAGTTTTATTCGATGCAGCCCCGCAGCATTGCCTCACGGCGCCGCCTCATATCCATAGCATTGCCTTACGGCGCCGCCCCGCAGCATTGCCTTACAGCGACCCCATGTGCACTTTCTGGAACTGGTCCTGCACGTCGCCGAGCGCCAGGACGATCTCTGGGTCGAACTGCGTGCCGCTGCCGCTCTTTATGATCTCGATGGCCTTTTCGTGCGTGAACGGCGGCTTGTAGACACGCGCGCTGACTAGGGCGTCGTACACGTCAACCACGGCCAGGATGCGGGCCGAGAGCGGGATGTCCTCGCCCGCCAGGCCGTCCGGGTAGCCCTTGCCGTCCCAGCGCTCGTGGTGGTAGCGGCAGATGTCGTAGCAGTATTTCAGGTACTGCTCGTCGTCCTCGTCCAGCATGGACTTGACTATCTCGCTGCCGATCGCGGCGTGCGTCTTTATTATCTCGAATTCCTCTTTCGTGAGCGGGCCGGGCTTCAGCAGTATGCTGTCCGGTATGCTGATCTTCCCGATGTCGTGGAGGGGGACGGCCTTTATGATGATGTCGTGGTCGAGCGCGTCGATCGAGCGGTCGTAGTTGTCGTTCATGAACAGGTAGTCAACCAGCACCTTCGTGAGATCGCTCGTGCGCTTGACGTGCTGCCCGGACTCCATGTCCCTGTACTCGATGATGTTGGCCATGGTCTCCAGGATTTTCTCCTTCGTGCGGACGAGCTCCGCGACCTTGATCTTCACCATCTCCTCAAGGCCCTCGCTGTAGCTGCGCAGCTTCAGGTGGTTGTCCACGCGCACCTTGACGACCTCCGGGTTGAACGGCTTCGATATGTAGTCCACCGCCCCCAGGCTCAGGCCCTTGGTTTCGTTGGTTTCGGAATCCGCCGCGGTGATGAACAGCACGGGTATTTTTTCTGTGAGGGGGTTGCCCTTCATCATCTCGAGAACCTCGTACCCGTCCATCTCTGGCATCATGATGTCCAGAAGGACGATCGACGGGGAGACTGCGGCGGAGAACATCAGCGACACGGCCGCTATGCCCGACTCGGCCTGCACGATGTTGTACTTGTCCTCCAGTATGTCCTCGAGTATGATGCGGTTCGTCTCAATGTCGTCCACGACCAATATGGTGTCCTTCTTCATCAGCGTCCCTCCTCCAAATAGCTCGCAAGCTCGTCAATGATGTCAAATGTGCTCGCCGCGGCTTCCCTGTACTGCGATATCAGCTCCTGCGACAGCAGGCGCCGCTTCGATGCCTGAATGAGCTGCCGCGCGCACCGCTCGATCTCGGCCAGCGACAGGCTGGCCGCGACGCCGAGCAGAGTGTCCGCGCGCGAGGCGATCGCGCCCGCGTCCCCGCTTTGCAGGGCGTCCAGGAAGCTGTCGCTCAGATTTGTGCCCTTCGCGTTTTTCAGCATGGAGGCGTACAGCTTCTTGTTGTTTCTGAGCTTCGACAGCGCTGCGGCCGCGTCGATGTACGGCAGGAACCGCCCAAGCGGCCCGATCGGCCCAAGCGGCCCGCCTCGCGGCGGCGGGGCGTGTCCCGCCCGCCTGCCCGCGCCCGCGCTTCTGCCTGTCTCGCCCGCGCCCCCGCCAAAGGCGCCTGCGCCCCTGCCTGCGCCGGAATCGCCGCCGGCGCCTGGTTTGGCCGCTTTGCCGCCGGCGCTCCCGGCCTGCTTGCCGGCGCCGCGGCCGCCATGCCTGCCGCTGTCCGCATCCGCGCCCGCGTCCGCGCCTGGCTCGCCCGGCCGCTCCTCCGCGCCGCCCTTTGCGCCTCCCCCGTCGCCGCCGTCCGCATCTGCGCCCGCGCCGCAGCCGGTGCCGCCGCCCCTGCCCGCGCCGTCCCTTCCGCCATCGCCATTCCCGCTGTCGCCGCCGCCACCGGCGCCCGTTGCGCCGCCCGCGCCCTTGTCCGGCCCGCCGCCGCCCGCGCTCCTGCCTGCGCTGACAGCGCCGCCCGCGCCGCCCCCGTCCACTCTGCTCCCGCCGTTGCCACCGGCTCCCATTGCGCCGCCAGCCCCCATTGCGCCGCCAGCGCCCGCGCCCCCGTTGCCGCCCACTCCGGCCCCCCCGTCGCCCGCGCCAGCGGCCCCGCCGTTGTCCACTCCGTCCCCGCCTCGCGGCAGCAGGTACTCGGACAGCTTTTCCAGCACGTCCTCCGCCGATATGGGCTTCCTCAGATGCCCGTCCATGCCGGCGTCCAGGCAGCGCTTTATGTCCCTGCCGAACAGCTCGGCCGTCATGGCGAGTATGGGTATGGACTTCGCCTTGGGGTGCGGAAGCGAGCGGATGTGCATGGTGGCGTCGCAGCCGTTCATTTCCGGCATTTCCAGATCCATCAGGATCAGGTCGTAGGCGTCGGGCGCGTCCCGGAACTTGTTGAGCGCGTCCAGGCCGTTTTCCGCGAAGTCGAGCGCAACGCCGGTGGGCTCGAGGCAGGCGCGCACGATGTCGCGGTTGATCTGGACGTCCTCCGCGAGCAGGATCGTCTTTGACGAAAAATCGGGCGCCGGCGCACCGCCCGCCCGCGCGCCGCTTCTTTCGGGCACGCCGACGATTTCGTTGATCGCGTCGATGATGAGCGACGGGAACAGCGGCTTCGAGATGAAGCGCGCGATGCCCGCCTCGGTCGCCGCGCGCTCGATGAGCGTCCACTCGACGTTGGACACCAGCACGATGTCCGCAAAGTCGCCGAATTTGTCCCTGATGAGCCGGGCCGTCTCTATGCCGTTCATGAGGGGCATGCGCCAGTCTATGAAAATAATTGTGAACGGGCTGCCGTCGCGAAACGCCTTCTCGATGGCGTCAATCGCCGCAAACCCGCTCTCGGCGCCCTTGGCGGGGATTTTGTTCTCGCTCATCAGCGACAGGAAATAGGCCCTCGTGTCCTCGCTGGGGTCAACGTACAGTATGCTGGCGTTTTTTTGCGCCGGGTTCATGACGGGCGCGCCGCCGCCGCCCTCGTCCGCCAGCTCGGCGTCAATGTAAAACGAGAACGTGCTGCCGGCGCCCGGCGAGCTCGACACGCCGATTTCGCCGCCCATCAGCTCGACGAGCCGCTTGCAGAGCGACAGGCCCAGGCCGGTCCCGCCGTACCTGCGCGTTTTTGACCCGTCCAGCTGCTCGAACGGCGCGAACAGGCGCTGCTGATCGTCCGGCGATATGCCTATGCCGCTGTCGGAGACGGAAAACACGACGCGCCTCAGATCGGGGGAAACTTCGCCGTTGCCGCCGCAGGACACGTGCAGCTTTATGGAGCCCCTGTCGTGCGTGAATTTGCTCGCGTTGGTCAGCAGGTTCGCTATGATCTGCGACAGCCTGGGCTCGTCGGCCCTGATCCGCTGCGGGACGTCCCGGTCGATGATCACCTGAAAATCCTGCGCCTTTTCGTTTATCTGGTCTATCACGCCGCCGCTGACGTCCATCAGCATCTTTTCCAGCCTGAAGTCGGCGGGCGCGAGCGCGAGCTCGCCCGCCTCTATCCTCGACATGTCCAGCACGTCGTTGATTATGCTCATCAGCTGCTTTGACGAGTCCGCTATCTTGAGCAGGCAGCTCTTCACCTTGAAGCTGTCGTCGGTCGCCCCGGCGATGTGGGACAGGCCCAGTATCGCGTTGATCGGCGTCCGGATCTCGTGGCTCATCCGGGACATGAAATCGTTTTTGGCGTTGCTGCTCCGCTCCGTGAGGATCTTTATTTCGGTGATGTCGAAAAAATGGCAGACATGCGCGCGGCGCCCGTCGCTCCACTCCACGGCGCGGGCCCCGTATTTGTAGTGGCGCCCGGCGCCCCCGTCGTACAGCTCCCAGCTGGCGGCGCCGTTGCGGGCGCCCGATTCGAGCTTTTGGCGCGGGCAAAAGCCGCACGGCCCGCCAAGCCCGCTGTGCATGGCCTGCCAGCAGACGCTGCCCAAAAGCCCGCGCGGCGCGTGCATGTCCGCCAGCTTTTTGTTGACGTACAGGATCTCATATGTAGCGGGGTCGATGACGTATACATACGCGTCAATGCTGTCAATAATTCTATCGGTCATATAATCATCCGCGTAATTGCTGCCTTTATTTATATGTATGCTATCGGCTTTATGATATCACGCCGCCCGCCATATTTCAATTTAAATCTTGCCGCAGGTTCGCGCG
>JAISFK010000418.1 GCA_031263625.1 Clostridiales bacterium | reverse complement strand
GGCCGTCGGCATCGGGACCGCGCACGGGTTTTACGAGGGGAAGCCGGAAATAAATTTCGAGCGCCTGGCTCAGGTCAACGCGGCGATAGGGATCCCGCTCGTGCTCCACGGGGGGACGGGGATCCCGGAGGAGGATGTCCGAAAGGCGATTCGGAACGGCATCAACAAAGTCAACGTGGGCACGCAGATCCGCTACACATATCTGAAGGCGGCGGGCGAGCAGATCGCGAAGATGGGGCCCGGCGCGCACACCACAGAGATCATGCGCCCCGTCCGGCAGACGGTTGCCCAGGAGGCCAAGAACTGGATCCGCACGTGCATGGCGGAAGGCAGGGCATGACGGGGCGCGGCGCCGGGCGCGGAGGCGCGGAGGCGGGAAACGAGGTTCTCTGCGTCGGGATTGTCAATCTGAATGTCGTGTTCAAGCCGGTTCCGGCGGATCTGATGTCGAGAGACGTGGCTTTGGCCGAGTCGATCGAATACCTGTGCGGGGGCGACGCGGTCAACCAGGCGATGGTTTTGTCAAAGCTGGGCCGCAGGGCCGCAGTCGCGGGAAAGCTGGGCGACGACGCGGTGGGCCGCATGATCTTGGAGCAGCTCTCGGAGAGCGGGGTGGACATTTCGGGGCTGCGCGTCAGCAGGGCTCGCGCCAGCGGGCTGTGCGCCGTGATGGTCCGGCCGGACGGCAGCCGCAATTTCCTGGCGTTTCGCGGAGGCACGGAAGACTACGGCCCGGAGGATTTTAGCGGGGCGCTGCTGAGCGGCGTGCGGGCCGTCAGCATAGGCAGCATGTTCGCGCTGAAGCGCCTGGACGGCGGCGGCGTCGAAAACATCCTGCGCGCGGCGCGGAAACGGGGCGCACTGACATTCGCCGACATGAAGTCAGACACCTACGGCCTCGGCTATCGGGGGATTAGGCGCGTCATGCCGCAGCTGAGCTACTTTCTTCCGAGCCGCGACGAGGCCGCCTATCTGTCCGGCGAGCGGGAGCCGCGCGCGATGGCGGAGCGCTTTTTGGCGGACGGCGCGGCCAACGTCGTCATCAAGCTCGGCGATGGCGGGGCCTATGTTCGCGGCGCCGAAGAGCCGGAGGGCTTCTGCTGCGCGGCATACGATGCGCCCGTTGTGGACACTACTGGCGCCGGAGACAATTTCGTCGCCGGCTTTATCAGCGCCACCCTGGATGGCAAGGGCCTGCGGGAGAGCGCGGAGTTCGCGAACGCCGCCGCGTCTGTCAGCGTCGGGGTGCTGGGGGCTCATGGCGGCGTCCGGAGCCGCGAGCAGGTGGAGCTTTTCATGCGCTCCGCGGCGAAGCGCGGCGCGCATGGGTGACCGCTCCGCGCGGGAACAGCCGGCGCGCCCCGCGCGAAGGCGCTTTGCGCCAAAAAATATCGGAAAGGGATGGTTCTTGAACATGAAAATAGCAGTCATCATCGAAGGCAGCACCAAGCGCCGCAACGGCGATGTCGCCGGCGCGCTGGACGGCCTGGGGCATGAGGTTTTCAACCTCGGCATGAAAAACGCGGAAGGGGAACCGGATTTGACCTACGTGGAAACCGGGTTTTTGACGGCCCTGCTGCTTAACCTGGGCGCGGTGGATTTTGTCGTGGGCGGGTGCGGCACGGGGCAGGGATACATGAACGCCGTGCTTCAGTTTCCGGGGACCGCCTGCGGGCTTCTGGTCGATTCCGTTGACGCATTCCTGTTCTCGCGCGTCAACGCGGGCAACTGCGTTTCACTCGCCCTCAACAAGGGGTACGGGGATCTTGGCGGGGATTTGGGGCTCCGCCATATATTCGGGCAGCTTTTTCATGGAGAGCGCGGGGAGGGCTACCCTGCCGCGCGCAAGGAGATACAGGCCGGAGCGCGCGAAAAGCTGGCGCGGCTCTCTCTGGCTGCGCACCGCGCCATGAAGGACATCCTGCCCGCCATGGATCGCGAGATCGTCGAAAGAGCGCTTTCATTCCCTGGGGTGCTGGATTTCATCGGGGAGGCGCCGCCGTCCGAGCTGAAAAGCCATATTCTGGCGCTTGCAAAGGAGCGGCAGGCCTGAAAGCAGGTTCAAAGGCCAAATCGCCGCGCCAAAACCCGAAGAGGAAAGGGGAGAGGAATGGTCATGAGCATGGAAGAAGCAAACGCGGCGGCCGGGCTGGCGGCGATCGAGCCTGCGCCGCTGGAAGAGCTGGCCGCGCTGTTGCGCGTCAAGGAGTGCGATCTGAGGGAGAGCCTGCTCGTGCAGTGCGAGGGAGCGGTTGACCGCGGGATCCATTCCGGCGGCTCCCAGTCGGCCATCTTGCCGCTTTTGGCGCTCTACTATGGCGGGATTCTCAGATACGACGCGCAAAATCCGGCCTCGCTGGAGCAGGACATGTTCGTCCTGAGCAAGGGGCACGCCATCGCGGCGCTGGCCGCAGTTTACGCGGACGTGGGATACTTTTCCCCCAGCCATCTCAAGCGCACCAGGGGCTGGGACTGCCTGATAAAAGGACACCCCGGCCCCGTGATACCTGGCGTCCCGGCGGCCACAGGGCCGCTCGGCCAGGGGATATCACTGGCCTGCGGCTACGCGCTGTACCAAAAGGAGCATGGCGCGTTCGACGTCTACTGCATGGCGGGCGACGGCGAGTTGCAGGAGGGCGCCTGCTGGGAGGGCATACAGTTCGCTGGCGAGTGCCGCCTTGACAACCTGTGCCTGCTGATCGACAAAAACAACGGCCAGAGCGACGACACGCACAAGTTGTTGCAAAGCGCCGATCAGCTGGGCGCGCGCCTGTCCGCGTTTGGCTTTCGGGTATTCGAGGCCGAGAGCGCGAATATCCCCAGGCTCCTGAAATGCCTGCGGGACTTTCGGGGCGCGCCTAGGGATTCCCGCCCTGCGGCGATCATCTGCGAAACGTACAAGGGCTTTGGCGGGCACGCCATCGCCACGGCCAAGCACAAGGCCGGATTCAGCGACGCCGAGATTGAAAGCGAGCGAAGCTTCCTGCGGCGCGATCGCGAGCAGAGGGTCCGCAATCTGAACCATTTTCGGCCCAGCGTTGTGAAAGCGCTCGCGAAAAGCCTGCGCTATTCGGTTTCTGCGGGGCCTGACGGCAGAATCGCCGGGCTGGAGGCCGAGGCAGCCCCTGTCTGCGCGGCCGCCCCGGCGCCCCGCGACAAGAGGCTGCGCTACGACGCCTCAAGGCTGCCCGCCGTGGAAGCCGACGGGCAGTACGGCATGACCGAGATGGCGTCCGGCGTCGCGGAGGCGTTCGCGGCGGATCCCAGGTTCTACACGATTGACGCGGATCTCTCGAACGTCAGCGGGCTTTGCCCTGGAACCGCCCGCACCAACCGCCTCCACGCGCTCAACGTGGGGATTGCGGAATGCAACATGATGTGCGTCGCCGAATCGCTGGCGTCCTGCGGCGCCAGCGTGTGGGTAAGCACGTTCGGGCCGTTTTTCAACTGGCAGGCGTTCAGGCGAATTGCCATCAGCTACCAGGAGCGCAAGGAGGCGATCGAGCAGGCTGGCGGATGGCTTTCCCAGGGGCACAACCTCGACATCGTGTTTGTCTCCACGGCCGCCAATCTGGACACGGCGGTGAACGGCGCAACCCACATGAGCAACGACGACGCCTTTGTTTTCGGCAGCCTCGCCCATGTCAGCGTCATAGACGTCTGCTGCCCCAGGCAGTTTATAGCTGTGTGCCGCTGGATCGCCGAGGGAAACCGCGGCCTCGTGTATCTGCGGCTTATGCGGAATCCCGCGCCGCCCCTCTACGGGAGCGGCTATGAGTTTGAATACGGGAAGGCTTCGTTCCTGCGAGCGGGCAAGAAGGACGGCGTGGCCATAATATCCAGCGGCCACGCCGTCCACGAGTCGCTTGCGGCCGCGGATCTGCTTGAGCGGGACGGAATAGAGGCTGCCGTCGTGGACATGCCTTCATATGACGGGGGGTTCCTGCGGGAGCTGGCGGAGGGCGGCGCGGCGCTCCTGTTCGCAGAGCAGAACAACGGCATGTTGCTGGATCGATTTGGGC
>JAISFK010000105.1 GCA_031263625.1 Clostridiales bacterium | reverse complement strand
TCCCCCCGAGCCGCATTATGCGGGGCTGTTGACAGATATTTTGCGCGGCGTATAATTAATGCTATGAACCAGAAGCTCAAAGAAAAGATCGGCGAGGCGTTTTCGTCCGTGCTGCCCATATCGGCGATCGTGCTGCTGCTGACCACGCTGCTGGTGCCGATGTCTTTGGGCACCGTGGTGATGTTCGTCGTCGGCGCGGCCCTGCTGACCATTGGCATGGGCTTTTTCTCGCTGGGCGCGGAAATGGCGATGACGCCCATCGGCGAGGGCGTCGGAAGCCGGCTCGCGCAAAGCGCGAAGATCTGGCTGATGGCGCTTGTCGGCCTCTGCCTCGGCATAATCATAACGATCTCCGAGCCGGATCTGTACGTGCTCGCCGAGCAGGTCACGGCCATTCCGAGCCGGCTGCTGATCTACGCCGTCGCGGCCGGGGTCGGCATCTTCCTCGTCATCGCGCTGCTGCGGGTCCTGTTCAAAATCTCCCTGTCGAAGATGCTGTTTGTCTTTTACGCCGCCGTCTTCGCGGTTTCCATTTTCACGCCGGGCACTTTTCTCGCGGTCGCCTTTGACTCCGGCGGGGTCACGACCGGCCCCATGACCGTGCCGTTCATTCTGGCGCTGGGCGTGGGCATCGCCTCCGCGCGCGGCGGGAGCGACGCGGAGGGCGACAGCTTTGGCTTCGTCGCGCTGTGCAGCATAGGCCCGATTCTGGCGGTGATGATTCTTGGCATACTGTTCGACCCGGCCGAAGCGGGATACGAGAGCGCCGTGATCCCGGAGGTCGAGACGATGAGGGACGTGCTGCGCCAGTTCACGACGCAGCTGCCGCGCCATTTCCGCGAAGTGGTCAGCGCGCTGGCGCCCATCGCGGCGTTTTTCCTGCTGTTCCAGCTGGTCGCGAGGGCGTACAAAAAGCGCCAGCTCATCAAAATCGCCATAGGGCTGGCCTACACGCTGATTGGGCTCGTGCTGTTTCTGACGGGCGTGGACGTCGGCTTCATACCGGTGGGCAGCCTGCTGGGCGAGGAGCTGGCCGAATCCGGCTACAAATGGCTCCTGGTGCCGGTCGGCATGCTGATCGGCTATTTCATCGTGGCCGCCGAGCCAGCAGTCTATGTGCTGAACAGGCAGGTTGAGGAGCTGACAAGGGGCGCGATACCGCAAAAGGCCATGCGGCTGTGCCTGTCGATCGGCGTGGCCGTTTCCGTCGGGCTCGCCATGGTGAGGGTTCTGACCGGGCTGCCCATTTACTGGCTGCTGGTGCCGGGATACGGGATCGCCTTTTTGCTGACGCTTGCGGCGCCCGACATATTCACGGGGATCGCGTTTGACAGCGGCGGCGTCGCGAGCGGCCCGATGACATCGACGTTCCTGCTGCCTTTCGTCATGGGCGTGTGCGAAGCCTCCGGCGGGAACGTCATGACGGACGCGTTCGGCGTCGTGGCGATGGTGGCGATGACGCCGCTGATCGCCGTGCAGCTCATGGGCGTGTTCTATAAGATCAAGATGAAAAAGTCCCAGTCGGAGGACGAGGAAATCCCCGGCGAATTGGAGCCGGGTTCGGGCGATGGGGCGCCGGGCGCCGTCGGCGCGATTAGCTCCAGCGGGGGCGCCGCGCCTGACGAAACGGACGGGATCATCGAATTTGACGACATCGCGGGCGGCGATGCAAGCTACGGCGGCGGGGACGCGGGCGGCGGGGTTGCGGGCGAATATGCCGCAGGCGATGCAAGCTACGGCGACGGGGCTGCGGGCGAAGGCAATGCCGGCAAAAACGCTGTGGGCCGCGAGGCGGCAGACGGCGGGGCGGCGGGCGAATATGCTGCAGGCAGCGAGAGCTACGGCGGCGGGGACGCGGGCGACGAGGCTGCGGGCGACAGGGCTGCGGGCGAAGGCAATGCCGGCGGGGCGCATGAGCCAGAAAGCGAAGGCGAGGGCAAGGGAGAATGACGCTGGGGATGGCGGGCGCGAACGATAACAGTTGCAGGCGCGCGCGGCGGCAACGGCGGCGGCGCGGGCGAAGGCCGGATGCGGCCATCGCCTCGGCGCGGTGGCTGCGCAACGGCTGCGCGCGGGCGGGAAAGGCGGGCATAAGTGCATAACATGTGGGAGGGCCATCATTTTCACGGGCATATAGGGCATCTGGGGCATCACATGCCGACTCTCGAGGAGCTTCAAAAAAGCCATTTTCAGCTGCTGGTGGTCATTGTGAACCGCAAAGACGGCGAAAAGGCCACCCACGCGCTTCAGGAACGGCACTGCCGCTTTCAGATCTCATGCCTCGCCCACGGCACGTCCGGCTCCGAGCTCATGGACATGCTGGGCTTTGGGACTGTGGACAAGGCCGTCATCGTGTGCCTGATACCGAGCTTCAGGAACCCGGATCTGATGGCGGAGCTGACTGCCGAGCTGAAGCTGAGCAAGGCGGGCAAGGGGATCGCGTTCACCGTCCCGATATCCGGCATCAGCGTGCCGATCATAAGGTTCATCGAAACGATCAGCCATGACAACACGGCATACGCGCCCCACGGGGACGCCCGCTCCCACGGCCATGACAGTCATGACGGCCATTTCGGCCATGACGGCGGCGGGCGCGGCGGCGAGCAGATGGGCCGCAATGCTGAGGGAGGCGCGGGCGGCACGGGCAGTACGGGCGGCACTGCCGGCGAACATGCGGGCAGCGCAGGTGGCGCTGGCGCAAATGGCGCTGGCGACAGCGACCATGCGGGCGGTTCGGGCAACGCAGGCGGCATTGGCGCGGACAGCGCTGGCGGCGCGTGGGACCGGCGCGGCGCGGGCGGCGGGTTCGCGGGCGGGCGCGGCGATTTTTTTGGCGGCCGCCTGGGAGAGCGGTTCGCGCAGCGCGCGGAAATGGTCGGGAAATGGCACAGCGCCATGGAAAACGAGGTAAATAAGATGAGCGGGAATACGAGCCACGACGTGATCATCGCCGTCGTCAACAAGGGGAACAGCCAGGAGCTGGTCGAGGTCGCGAAGTCGGCCGGGGCGAGGGGCGGGACGGTGCTCAACGGCAGGCGCACGGGAATGGGCGGCGCCGCCAATATATTCGGCATGTCGGTGCAGGCTGAAAAGGAGATCGTGGCGATCATCGTCAGCCGCGAAATAAAGCACGGCGTCATGAAAGCCATCAACGAGTCCTTCGGCTTCCACAACGAGGCGCACGGCATCGTCTTTTCCATGCCAGTTGACAGCGTGGCGGGCATAGAGCAGTGAGCGGCCGCGGCTGTAGCCGTAGCTGTAGCTGTAGCCGCAGCCGTAGTTGTAGCCGTAGCCGCAACCGCTCACTGCTATTCTCAATCAAGATTTCGCCCCAAATCTTTGGGCGGGCTACTTACTTTCATGGCAATG
>JAISFK010000336.1 GCA_031263625.1 Clostridiales bacterium | reverse complement strand
TTCAATAACAGCGCTGTGGGCCTGCCGTTGTTGGTAACGACAAGCTCTTCCTCATTGCTCAATTTATCCCAAATTTCTTTGGATGAGTTGCGAAAATCTCGGACTGTAACAAATTGCATGCGTTCATACCCTCCCTGTATCAGCCTTACAATTCCATAATGCACGATTGTAGCGCGATTGTCAACAGATATTTGATGGGTATCGCTTTTCGCCCTGTGGCTCTGTGGCTCTGTGGCTCTGTGGCTCTGTGGCTCTGTGGCTCTGTGGCTCTGTGGCTCTGTGGCTCTGTGGCTATCAAGTGTGATCAAGTGTTCCAAACAGCCGCCGCGCACCGGGCTTGCACAAAAAAGCGGCGCAATCCATTGAATAATACTGGATTGCGCCGCCTGCTTTCTGCGCGGACGCCCGGCAGGCCAGCGCCTGGGCTTGCCGGGCTTGCGGCCGCGCCTCCCCAACCGGCTACTGCGCTACCGTTGCAGGAGCTCGTATTTTGCCAGCACCTGAGTCAGATCATCAATCTCAATCACGCCATTCGCCGCCAGATCGCAACGCGCGAGGATGTCGGATTCCCAAGCGTCGCCCGTTTTCGCCGCGCCCAGATAATAGCGCACGGCGTCCGCGTCGGCCAGCGTCACGGCGCCGTCGCGGTTCACGTCGAACCGGCTGGCCACGCGGACGAGCGTCCTCGCGTATGGCGAGCTTATGGCCGTGTCCGCGTCAATGCCCGCCTTGCCTTCCATGTAGCCGTCGTCGTAGTAGGTGAAGTTGAGGCGCGTCAGCGCCAGCTGCGCCGTCGCGTTTTCCGTTGCGCCAAGGCTCAGCGTCGCGTTGAGCAACGGCGCTCCGTCGGCAAGGGTCAGCGTCCCGCCGGACGGCGCGCGCACGTAGGCGCGCACCGCAATGTAATTCGGAATCTGCAACGCCGTTTCCGTTTCGTAGTCGCAGTCAAGCTCGACGCCCGCCTCAGCCAGATTGGACGGCAGGGAGAGGACAAAGCCCGCCGCTGTCTCCGGGTAGCTTATGACGACCTCGACCATGCCAACCTTGCTTATGCCGTTGCCCGAAAGGACGAAGCCCGCGTCAACGCCGTCCCCTGGCTCTGCATATTCCTCAAAAATCTCGATCACATCGCTCTTCGCATATATGCCGCCCGATATCCTGTTTCGCTCGGACGGCCCCTCCTGCCCGCCAGCCGGCTCCAGATCGTCAATGCACTCCTGAACCTTTATGAGCATAAGCAACGCGTCCAGCGTCGTATCGGCCAGCGGCCCGTATTGGCCGTCGCCTCCCTCGTCGGCGATGTCATCCAGATGGGCGGCCACGAGAATCCACGCCTCCGCCACGGCGTCTTCGAGGTTCTCCCAGCTTCGCTCCGTGTAGTCGTTTTCGTTCAGCAGCGCCGCCTGCCGCAACAACCGCGCCAGTGCGCCGTATTCGTCGCCCATTGCATCTGTAGCCTTAAGGCCGCGCATCGCGCTGTCCAATCTGGCTTTGGCAGCGTCAACTTCCGCCTGCGTCGCGCTGCCGTTCGCGAGCGTCGCCTGCGCCGCGCCAAGCGCGGGCTCAAATACTTCCCTCGACGCCGTATCAAACGCTCTCGCGTCCATGGCCTGCGCATTCTTGGCCAGAGAGCTCAGGGCGCTCTTGTCCGCCTGCTCGCCGCCGCTTGCCTGTTTCGTGAATATCGCCGTCAGCGCGTCGCTGCCCGACATGCCCGCTTTTGTCGCCACGGCCTTAACCGTCGCGCTGTCCGTAAGCGCAAATGGCGCGGAATATAGAATCCCGGACGCCGCCGGATCGCTGCCGTCAACGGTGTAGTAGATATCCGCGCCAGACGTCGCGCAGGCGAGCGCCACGCTCACGCTGTCCGCGAATGTGCCACCGTTCGGCACCGCCGTCGGTTTCTCAACCTTAAACAGCGGGAGGTCGGCGCTGGCGCTTGTGGCGGCGCTGGCGTCAAAGCTGCCGCTCTCCGCAAGGCGCATGTAGCCGGTGACAGTTTCGCCGGGCAGGCAGCCGACCTTAGAGTTCTCGGCGCTGTACGCAATGCCGTCAAAACTGTATTCCGCGCCGGCTAGTGGCGGGATCGTCACAATGTACGTCGCGCCGTCAGCGCTTTCAACCAAAAGCTCGAACGCGGCGGGCGCCTCCTGGGGCAGCTTCTGCACAGTCACTTTTCCGTTCTCTATAAGCAGGTCCACGTCGTCATAGGTCTGGTTCGTGACATCTCCCAAGCTGTATGTCAGCGTCAACGGCGCTTCGCCTCCCGCCGCGCCCTCTTTTATCCTGAATCTCACCGTGTAGATCGCGCCGTTTCCAGTGAAGTTTGACGCGTTCGCCCAGCTCACGGACACAAACGAGAGCGCCGAAAGGTCGCCGCCGGCGTCCAGATTCGTCGTGATGGATCCAATGTTCAGCGCAACACCCTGGGCCAAGTCCACGGGCAACAGCCTGGTATTGTCAAAATACAGCCGGAACCTGAACCCCGCGATTCCCGGATTGTTTGAGAGCGTTATGGGAACAAGAACCTCGTCGCCGGCCGCGCCGGCGACCGTGCCGACCGATATTGCCGGCCCGCCGTCCGCCAGCGCCGGCGCCGCGCACAGAAACAGAAGCGCCGCAACCGCCAAAATGCCCAAAATCCTCTTTTTCATTGCCATTTTCGTTCTTACTGCCATTTTCGTTTTCATCATAAAGCCATCCTTTCAAAATTTTTTCGATAGATTTTTGGAGGCGGCCCGCCAGCGGGCAGGAGCGGTAAAGCCCCGCCCCCGTTGCGCCGCCAGTCAGCCCCCGCCATGCCTCTGCCATCCTTCGCCTATTGGGCGCCCAGCACGATGCCGGGCCAGTCAGCAAGGTACTGGGCGAGCTTGACCGCGTCCTTGCTGTTGACGACGCCATCCGCGTAGACGTCAGCCGCCAGCCGCTCGCGGTCGGTCAGCGAGATCGTCGGCCAGTCAGCCAGATACTGGGCGAGCTTAACCGCGTCCTTGCTGTTGACAGCGGTGTCGTCGCCGTCGCTGAATATGTTTCCGAAAATGAGCGTTATGATGTTCACCTCGCCCTGCGACACGGCCAGTTCGATGTCTGAGTAGACTTGATCCGTGATATCCCCGGTTTCGTATGTCAACGTGATCGGAGTGCCTCCCTCGTTCGCGCCGTCCTTTATTATGAACCTCACCGTGCAGATCACTCCGTCGTCATAGAAATTCGAGGCGTTCGCCCAGTTTGCCGACACAAACTCCAGCGTTGACAGATCGACCCCGGACTGCAAGTTCGACACTATGGCGCCGACGGTCAGCGCCTCGCCTTGCGCCAAGTCCACGGGCAAGAGCTTCGAGTTGTCAAAATGCAGGCGGAACTTGAATCCCGCGATGCCGGGATTGTTCGAGAGCGTCACGGCAACAAGCGCCTCGTCGCCCGGCAAGCCCGTGACGCGGCCCACGGCCAGCGCCGGCGCGTCCGGGCCGTCCGGCGGTTCGACCGTCGCCACGGTAAAGAGAAATTCCGACGTGGCGCTGGGCTCCATCCCCTCTTTGAACGCCTTCGCCTTTATCGTCGTGTCGGCAGCCAGCGCGATTGGGCTGCTGTAGATCTGGCTGTATTCCGTGGGCTCGCTGCCGTCCACCGTGTATCGGATGACGGCGCCCTCTGTTTCTGTGTGCAAGGTTATCAGCGTCCCAGCCTCCACGGTTCCGCCAGACGGGCTCGCGCTGACCGGCTCGACAGGCTGCGTCTCGACTTCGCCGATGCTGTATCTTTCGATGGTCAGCTCGCTATTGTTTTTGCCGTCGGCGAACGCCATGGCCAACAGCATCGTGTCCTCGGAGACCGTCAGCGGCGAATAGTACAGGTTCCCGTTCACGACGGTTCCCAGCTCCGTCTTCTCGTACACGGGGACGGTGCCGTCCGTCGTGAAGTAGATCTTCGCGCCCTCGGTGCCGCAACTCAGCGAAATGGTCTGCGCTCCTTGATAATCGCCGCCTGCCAAGCTTGCCGCTGGCATGGACACGGTTTCCTCGAACATCGGAACCGGCGTCAGCGTCAAATCCTCCGTCACGTAGGCATATGCCTGCTCATTGCTCCAGGACTTGAACAGGAACCCCGCCGTCGGCGGAGCGCTGATTGCGGGCGCCTCCGCCTCACCGCCATATTCAACCGTCTGCTCGCTGAGCGTTGCGCCGTCCCAGCCGAGGAACTTCACGCTGTAGCTGTTCAGGCTGTACTTGGCGGTAACGGTCATGTTCTGCTTCACTTCAACCACATCCTCGCCGAGCAGCGTGCTCCAGCCGGCAAACGCGCTGCCTTCCTTCTCTGGGATGTTCTCGAAATGCAGCGGCTCGCCGTATTCAAATTCGCGAATCGCGATGTCGGTGTTGTCCCAGTCCACAAATATTACGTTGAATTTCTGCTTCTCGTACAATGCGGAAACTGCCAGATCCCTGCGGACGTTGCTCGTGCTCTCGTCCCAGCCGGCAAAGTCGTAACCCTCTTTTTCCGGAGGTGCGGGCAGCACGGCCGCCTGGCCCTCTATGACCGACTGCCTGCTGATCTCGGCCCCGTCGATGTCCGTGAACACTACCGAGTAAATGGGCGGCGGCGCCGCTATCGTGCTGACATAGACAGGGCTCGTGCCCCCCTCCACGGCAAGCATGACGATGAAGTCGCCTGTCCTTGCGCTGGGCTCGTCCTTCGTCTTGAACGCGAAGCTGTAGCCGCCGCTCTCGGAGAGCGTCGCCTGATCCACGTACTCGAGCTGGCTCGCGGTGGGATCCTCGTTCGTCCTGCGGAACACCAGCATGGTCGCCAGCTTGCCGGGCGCGTTTATGGCGCCGAAAACCGTCCGTTCCGTGCCGCTGGCGTCCTCCATCGTGCTGAAGGTGACGTATTCGGCGGCGCTTCCCTCCACGTTGACGTCGGCGCGATACCAGGAATCCGAGCCATAGCCGTTGTAGAGGGCAACGTTTCCGTCCACCGTCGCCACAATCGCCAGCTCGGCCTGCGACGGGTTGTGCTCCCATTCGCCCGGATAGCCCATGCTACCGGCGTAGGCAGAGCTATATGCATAGTATTCGTTGCCGTCCGACAGGTTATGGTATTTGAAGCGCTTGTAGTTGTATGTCGTCCGTATGATCTCGTTGCTCTTGAACCGGCTGACAGTTCGCGTCTCTACCTGCTTGGAATCCGTCGCGGCAGGGGCGCTGCCGGCCAGCCAATCCGACCAGTCCCCCCACTTCTCAAAGTAGTACGTGTATATCGCGTCGCGGTAGTGCCATTGGGTGTAAGCGGCGGCGGTTTGCTTGGTGTACTCTTCCTCGCCCCACCAAAGGGTGTTGTTTCTGCCGTTGAAATTGTATGGACCGTATGCTGGGTGGCCGTCATGCCATCCCGTGATCCCCAGCCGGTTGTCCGGATAGATCCGCTGTAGCTCCCCACCCATCGAGGAACTGTAAGTGGACGCCCATGCCCCCCAGCCGGTGTTCCAGTATTCATATCTGTAGTATGTCCACATCTGTTGGGTCTGCGCCGGCACAGTTTGCGTCCCCACTTCCCTGCTCGCGCTCGCACTGATGGAACTGTTCTGCCACGCCGACCAGCTGCCCCAGCCCGTGATCTCTGACCGGACGAGCGTCCAGCCGTTCATGGCGCTGGACGAGCCGGAAGTCGTGGACTTGTCGCGATAGCGGTACTCGTCGCGGGTTTCCGTGATAAAATCCCCCGAGGGCAGCGGGTTTGTGCTCCAGTCACTCCATTCCAGCCCTAGATCTATGGTAGCCGTTTGCATGCCGGCCAGCGGCACGCCCGTGTTCCCGTCGGCAAGCAGGCCGACGACGGACACGTCCGCCCTAGTGGCGATGCCGGTGTAGGGCACAAACACGGTTCTGGACGCGGCGGCCAGTTCCGCGAGGTTGTAGGTTTCCGTTTCGGAGGCCACCATCTTGCCTTCTTCGGTCTTGAGCGTCACGATGACGCGCCCCCTCGTCGAGCCAAGCGGGTAGTTCTGCAACCCCACGCGCACGTCGTAGCCGCTCCCCTCCATATTGCGAACGGCGGACTCGATGGCAATGATATTGGGCAGATCTGGATTTTCCCATTTGTAGACAGCCGTAATGGTCAAATCCCTTTTGACCAGCCCGTACTCATGGCTGTCCCAGTCCACAAACACAAACCCGGCGGGCGGCGTCGGCGTCGGCGCGACAGCCGCGCCGCTGTAGTCGATCGTCTGGCTGCTGATGAGGTTCCCCTTGTCGTCAACAAACCTCACTGTATATCTGTTGATTCTGTAGGTGGCCTTCACGGTTATGTCGCCCGTGACGCCCGCGAATCCCCTGTCCCAGCCTTGGAAAGTGTAGCCCTCGCGGCTTGGCGCGGGCGGCGCGGAGGCATTGCCGCCATAGGGGACGCTCTGCGTTTTCAAGATCGTGCCGTCGTAGTCTTGGAATGTCACGACGGAATTGGGATGGACGGTTATGGTGCCGGACTCCCTCGCCCCGCTGGCGCCGGCCGAATTTTTCGCGACGACGGAGATCTTGTACGTGCCGGCATTATTGATGATGAAAGATGTGCCGGTGCCGGCGATGCCATTGCTTGACTGGTTGTTGCCGGCGTTCGTCGTGCAGATCAAGGACACGTCATAGCTCGCGGCACCGCCGGCGGCGTCCCAGCTCGCCGTCACCGCCGATTTGGTCGCGGCATTGGCGGGTGACAGTGACGCAGAAGCGGGCGTAGACGGCTTGGAAAGCACAATATCTTTGATGTGGATATATCCGCTTGGATTATCACTACCTGGCCCCACTGTGCGACGACGATATGCTCCGTTCGGTTTACCGTTAACTAAAATATTGTACTCTTGAATCGTGGCATTATAGCCGTTGACAGCTTCCACCCACGCCACATGCCCATATGTACCTTCCCAATATGCCACAGATCCGACAGCGGGACTATTGTCTACAACAATTCCTAATCGACGGGCGGCGTTATCCCATGTAGTAGCGTTCCCCCACCAATCCCCACCATATGCATTTGTAAAGGCAACTTCATTGCGACTGTTCAAGCACCAAGCAACGAATGAGGTACACTCACGGTTTAAGAACCTCCATCTATCAGTAACTTCATCCAGTGGTAAGCTTTTGTACTCGCTTGGATAGTCATCGTCAGGAAAGCCACCCGCCGCCGACACGCCCACTGCCGGCAGAAGTCCTATCAACATCACGAAAATCAACATCGCTGACATAATTCGTTTCTTCATAAAAAAATTTCTCCTATCTGGTTTTTTAATCGCAATTTGCATATAGCGCCTTGCCAAAGCATTTTGCCTTACCTGAACCCTTTAACCCTCCACCAAACTGGCGGCAAACCTCTGTAGCATGGCCGCCATCTCAGCCCTGCTTGCGGAGCCTGCTGGCGCCAGCTCCGTTGCGGAGCGCCCGCCTATTATGCCTGCCGCGCAGGCCCATTCCATCGCGTCCGCCGCCCACGGGGACACCTGGCCGGAGTCGGCGTATTGCCCCAGCCCCCCCGCACCGGCGGGCGTATCCATGCCATTCAGCGCCGCGTATCGAAACAGGATCGTCGCCATCTGCTCGCGGCTGATGGGGTCGTCGGCGCCAAATCTGTCCCCATAGCCGAACACAACGCCATTCTCGCTGGCCCAAAGAATCGCCTCCGTGTGCCACTGGCCGGCGCCCGCATCGGAAAACCGCGCCCCCGAAGTTGGCGCCGGCACCGGCGTCCCGGCCAGCCTGTGCAGCACGGTGACAAACATGGCGCGGGAAACAGCCGTCTGAGGCTCAAAAGCGTCGTTTGACATGCCGTTCATCCAGCCGTTCGCGCAGGCGTATTGCACGGAGCCGTAAAACCAGTCCGCCGGCAAAACATCCAGAAATGGGTTCTCCCATGCCTCGGCGGGCGCTGAATCGGCTGGTGCACCTGGCTCGCGGGCAGACTGGGAGGCGCTGCCGGGCCACGCGGGCTGTCCCTCGCCCGGCTCAGGCCCGCTACCCGCAGGCGCCGGCGTTGGCCTCGGTGTTGGCGTCAACCTTGGCGACGGAGTGGCGAGCGCTTCTGTCGCGTGTTCGCCGTTGGGTTGCGGAGCACTGCCGGGCGACGCAACTTGTTCCCTGCTCGGAGGTGTCGGCGTGGGCGTGGACTCCGGCGCCGCAGGCGCGCCAACCGCCGTAACATTACCATTGATGATCAAAGCCGCCACATCCTCGTAGTTCTGGTTCACAATCCCGCCAGCCTCATAGGTCAGGCTGAGCGGGATATTGCCCGATGCGCCCTCCCTGATTGCAAACCTCACCGTGCAGACAACCCCGTCGTTCAAAAAGTCCGACGGGCTCACCCAAACCGCCGACACAAAACCAGTCCGCGACAGATCCGCTCCAGACTGAACATTCGACGTAATGTCCCCCGCGCCCAAAGCCTCTCCCGGAGCGATGGACACCGGCGCCAGCTTCGACGGGTCGTAGTTCAGCCTGAACACAAAGGCCGCGACGCCCGGATTGCCCGAAAACGAAACATCCACATCGACATGCTCGCCGGGCCGGCCCTCCGCGGATCCGACGGCAATATAAAACCCGGCTCCGGCCCCGGTTGCGGCAAGCGTAGGCACGGCCAGCGACAGCAGGCATGCCGCCAACGCCCTTCGCCAAATTTTCGCCCTTGGGCGGCTTGAATCCAACATCTGTGATTTCTCCCTCCTTTCCAATTTGCAATTCTCGCGCACGCGACTACCTGCGCCTGACACGCGTGTTGCGCGGCGGCGGGGCTCGCTCAAAAAAAGCGCCGAACCCCAGTCAAAAAGCAATCAAACAAGCAGTGCAAATAAGTATACTTTTCTGCACTGCTTGAAAGGATGTGATGAAGCACAAAATGTCCGATGCAATAGTTAAATTTTGAAATTTTGCATTGAGTTATTTGCCAGATACGCACAATGTTAGAGGCGCGTTTGATAGAAATAAAAAAGCGCAGATAACTATAAGTATCTGCACTAATCAACTGCCTGCATTTTATATCGAAGCACAATTTTTGTCAAGCAGCGCACAAAAATGACAGACCTGAAGCATCAAGACTTTTCCGCAGACTTTTCCGCATAGAAGCAACTGTTCTCCACGGCATACTTCCCTCCACGCAGCAGCGGCTTGAATTTCTTTTTGCGAACCAGCTCCTTTAGCAGGCCGGCATGCGCCGCCTCTATTCTGCCGGCTGTCCGCTTTTCCGGAAGCCTCATCAGCGTGTCCGCGCGTGGGAGCATATCAAGCTCTGGGAGCGCAGTGCTTATGTTTTCCATGATGCCCCGCGCGCGCGTTCCCAAAAACTCTTTGCTGGCCGGGCAAAAGGTATGATACAATAAATCTACAAAACGGAGAAAAATGGCACATAAATCAACAAAAACGGGGAATAGGTAATTATCGTGCGCAAAT
>JAISFK010000306.1 GCA_031263625.1 Clostridiales bacterium | reverse complement strand
CGCCGCCGCTCGCCGCGGGGTGCTTCTTGCGGAACTTGCACTTGTACATCTCCTGGTCCATGTGCTCGATCACCTGCTGCAGCGTGCGGTCGCCCTTGCCGTCTATTTCGACGATGCCGTGGCTGAACGACACGTCAAAATCGACCTGGCCGCTCTGGTTGATCTCGTCCAGCTTGTCGGACATGCGGGATATCGCCTTTTCGGCGAACGGCTTCGTGCAGTTTTTGAAAATGATGATGAACTCGTCGCCCCCGAAGCGGGACACGATGTCCTTGTTGTCGCGCACGGACGAGGCGAGCACGTCCGCTATGGTGCGCAGGGCGTAGTCGCCGCCGTTGTGGCCGTATATGTCGTTGATCACCTTCAGGTTGTCTAGGTCTATGAACGCGGCGCACGACGAAACGCCGCTCTTGGCGGCGAACAGGGTCTCCTCCAGCGTCTGTATGCCGAAGCCCCTGTTGTAGATGCCGGTCAGCGGGTCCGTCGTCGCGGTTTTCCTCAGATGGTACTCGTTCTGCTTCCACTCGCTGATGTTGTCCACCATGTGCAGGAAATTCACGTTGATGTCGCTCAGCTGGATCTTGTCCGACGTGATCTTGTACCAGGACTCGCTCTCCTCGTCGTACAGCTCCTTGAAGATCGGGAAATTCGACTCGTCGTTGCTGACCTCGGCCAGATACTGCTCGAGCACGCGGCTCGCCGAGCCCGGCTGCGCGCCATGGCCGACATTGCCGACATGGCTGGCCAGATGATCGGCGTGGATGGCATGATCGCCGCTGACGGACAGGCCCGCGCCCGCCGGCCCCAGCGCGGCCTCGTCGTCGAACAGGCGCGTGACGTCCCCGAGGTATTCCCTGGCCGGCCGGTTCGCGTACACGACCTTGCCGTCCCTGGCGATCTCGAACACCATGATGCGCAGGTTGTTGAGGGCGGAAAGTATCTGATGGTAGCGCCAGCTGTTCACCGACCACTCCCACTGCGCCGCCTTGGGATCCACCGCGCTCACAGGCGACGCCGAGGACTCCTCGTTGGACAGCACCGCGATCTTCTCGATGAGGCTATTGAAAGACTCGAACAGCGTGCCGCGATAGTAGAGCTTGCTGACAATGTTGCCCTTCGCCAGCTGCTCCATGCTCCACGTCAGGCTGGCCAGCTGCGTGTGCAACTCCTTCAAGGGCGCGGCGATGTAATTGCGCCTCCCGGGAACCGGCGCGTCAAGATTCCCCTGGCAAAGGGCTTGCAGAAAAGAGCGCATTTCCGACAGATGCGCGATGACGCTGCCCAGCTTTTCGAGTATGCGCTCTATCTCGCTCCCCGCGCCCGCAGCCGTAACTGCAGCCGAGCCTGGGGCGCGCTGCCCTCCCGCGCCGCCTGCCGACGCCCCTGCGGCAACGCCGCCAGCGCCGCCCGGCTTGCCGGCTTCACCCGGCGCGGCGCCCGCGCCCTCCTGCGGCGCAGGCAGAATCGGAACCTTGCCTGACAAAAGGTCGTCAAGGTACTTGTTTATCAATAGACAGACAGCCTTGTCGCGGTTGGGATCCCTGTTGTCGCTTGCGGTGTCTTTGCTGTCGGCGATATTCTCATTGTAGTTCCTGTTCTCGGTGTTGCTTTTTTCGTCCAATGTCATCTCCAGCAAATACCGCATTAGCGATGTCGCATTATCCGAATTTACGGCACGAAAGCAAAAGCGCGGCCCAAACCCCCTTTTGGCGGGCTTTTCATCAAAAGCCCAAACAGCGCAGAATCATTTTCTTGCAATGGCATGCCCCGCAACGGCCGTCACGCGCCAGCCGCCGCGCACACCAAACACCAATTATCGGCCATCAGCCGCAAGCGGGCAACCGCCCAATCAACTAAAACGGGCTACACCCGCAACCGGGCAACCGCCGCCGAGCGCTCGCCATTAGCCGTTGCCAGCCATCGGGCAGGCGCCTCATCGCATCAGCCGCCGTTATTATGCGCCGGCCATCGGGCGGCGTCGCATCGGGGCGCCAGCCGCCGACATCCCTACGCCCCCTGCGCCGTGAAGCGGCACGTCCTGTCGCCGGACGCCCAGCAGTCTATCTCCTTCACCGCGAAAGGCTTGCCCGTGTAAGCCTCCAAAATGCCCGCCAAAAAGCCCTCGTCGTAGTCGCAGACGGTTTCGTCGGTGACGGGCAACCCGGAGCAGTCCAGATCCTCGGACATGGTGAGCGTGAACGTCGAATTTTCGATGTCGGCCTTCTCTATGCGGAGGATGCCCATTTTCAGGTTCGTGAGCTGCTTTTGCAGGTTGGTCACGAAATAGTCGAAGTCGCCCGAAAGATCCAGAACATGGCGCGCGAACTCCGTGCCCGCAAGATAGCCGGCGGCGCGATACAGCTCGGCCGCGACGTCCTCGTTGAATTCCCGCCTGAGGATGTCCCTCAGCGAATACTGGAACAGGCGGTAAATTAAAACGGGCATGTCGTCGCCGAGGTTCGACCTGCCCTCCTGGATGTCGCCAAGCCCGTCCCACGTGAAAAGCGAAGGTTTGTCTTTGTAGTTCAGATTTACGTTGCTCATATTAGCCTCCATGTTGCGCACTAGTAAGTAATAAGCCAGACAGCAGATGCGTTAAAGAAGCCAATGAAACCGACGGGAAAAGCCGCCCCGCCCGGAGCCGCGGCAAGCCGGCCCCGCCCGGCCCTCCCGCCCGGAGCCACCCCTGCCCGCGTTTTATGCAAAATGCGCACAATTAGCCATTGACACAATGATAGCAAATCCAAGCGCAAAATGCAAGCCTGCGCGGGCAACCAGCTTCCAAAATCAGTGGCATCTAAAGCTGTGATTTTATTTACCACATTTACCCGCTATGTAAGCAAAATTTTGCTCGCAAGATTTTTCGCGCCCAATGCCGCCCGCAAAATGCCGTCCGCAGGGCTTCGCCCGCCCGATATTTCTCGCCCAATGCTACGCCGCCCGCGAGGCTGCCCGCAGGATTTCGCCCGCAACGCCGCCCGCGCAAGCGTTCATATACGCTCATATGCGTTCATACGGAGAACAGCAGGTCCCCGTAGCACGGGAACGGCCAGAACTCGCGCCCGACGCGCGTTTCCAGCTCGTCCGCCACCGCGCGCAGCTCCTGCATGGCGACGAACACGCTTTCCCGGCAGGACTTCGCGTAGGCCCGCGCGTCGCCCGCCAGCTCCTTGGCCTCGAGCAGCGCCTGGTCCAGCACCTCGGCCTTGTTGTACAGCGAGTCGGCCAGCTTCGATATCTTTGACACGAGGGCCCGCTCCATCTGGCACGCCAGTTCCGGGGCGATCTCCTTCTGGCGCTTCGCGCTCAGCGCGAGCCTGTCGCAGCAGGCGGACGCGGCCGGCAGGATCTGGACGCGCGCTATTTCGAGCATCGTCAGCGCCTCGATGTTGATCGCCTTGGCGTACCCGCCCATGAGGATTTCGTAGCGGGAGCGCATCTCGTGCTCGGTGAATATGCCGTTTTCCGTGAACAGGGCGATGTTTTTGGCGCTGACGAAGCAGGGCAGCGAGTCGGGGGCGTTTTCCAGGTTGGGCAGGCCGCGCGCGGCTGCCTCCCGCACCCACTCGCCCGAATAGTTGTTGCCGTTGAACAGTATGCGCCTGTGCGCCTCGAAGGTTTCGCTGATGACGCCCGGCAGGGCCTCTTTGGCGTCCGCGCAGCCCTCCAGCCTGTCGGCGAGCCTGCCGAGCGATTCGGCCACGATCGTGTTGATGACTATGTTCGGCCCCGATATGGACAGCGCGGATCCCATCATGCGAAATTCAAACTTGTTGCCCGTGAACGCGAACGGCGACGTCCTGTTGCGGTCGGCGTCGTCCCTGGGTATGGCCGGCAGCACGCCGACATTGGGCAGGGCGCCGACATTAGGCGGGGCGCCAACAGTGGGGAGGGCGCTCCCAGCGGTTTGGGCGGCGGCCGTCGAGCGGGCGGCCGATGAGCGGTCTGCAACATTTTCCCCCGCCCCTGCTCCTGCCCCTTCCCTCGCCCCCGCTCGACGGCCCGCCGAGAGCGATTCCAGTATCGAGGTCAGCTCCTCGCCCAGATACACGGACACGATGGCCGGCGGCGCGTCGCTCGCGCCCAGCCTGTGGTCGTTGCCGGCGCTCGCGACGGACAGCCTGAGCAGATCCTGGTAGTCGTCCACGGCCGCGACGACCGCGACGAGAAACAGCAGGAAGCGGTAGTTCTCCGACGGCCTGGCGCCCGGCTCCAGCAGGTTATCGCCCCCGCCCGTCGCGATCGACCAGTTGTTGTGCTTGCCTGAGCCGTTCACGCCCGCGAACGGCTTCTCGTGCAGCAGGCACGCAAGGCCGTGCCGCTCCGCCACCTTCTTCATGAGCTCCATGGCGAGCTGGTTGTGGTCGGAGGCCGTGTTCGCGTTCGTGTATATCAGCGCCAGCTCGTGCTGGGCGGGCGCGACCTCGTTGTGCTCGGTCTTCGACAGTATGCCCAGCTTCCACAGCTCCGCGTTCAGCTCCTTCATGAACGCCAGCACGCGCGGCCTGATGGCGCCGAAGAAGTGGTCGTCCAGCTCCTGCCCCTTGGGCGGCTTCGCGCCGAACAGCGTGCGGCCACAGAACACGAGATCGCGCCGCCGCTCGAACAGCGCCTTGTCAACCAGAAAATACTCCTGCTCGACGCCCACGTTGGCCGTGACCATGCCCGCGCCGTCCCGGCCATCCTCGCCGAGCAACCGCAGTATGCGCGACGCCTGGCGGCTGAGCCTTTCCATGCTGCGCAGCAGGGGCGTCTTTTTGTCCAGCGCCTCGCCGCTGTACGAATAGAAGGCCGACGGTATGCACAGGGTGCCCTCTTTTATGAACGCGTATGACGTCGGATCCCAGGCGGTGTAGCCGCGCGCCTCGAACGTGGCGCGGAGGCCGCCGGAGGGGAAGCTCGACGCGTCCGGCTCGCCCTGGCTCAGCTCCTTGCCGGAAAACTCCATGATGACGCTCCCGTCCGGCTGCGCGGAGATAAAGCTGTCGTGCTTCTCCGCCGTCACGCCCGTCATCGGCTGGAACCAGTGCGAGAAGTGCGTGGCGCCTTTCTCAATGGCCCAGTCCTTCATGCAGTTCGCCACGACGTCGGCCACGGACGGGTCCAGCGGCTTGCCGCCGCGGATGGTCCCCTGCAGCTTGGAGTACGTTTCGCCCGGCAGGCGCTCGCGCATCAGCCTGTCGTTGAATACCATGCTGCCGAACTGGCTCAGCGGGTTGCTCGAGCCGCTCGGATTGCCAGAATTGCTTGGATTGCCAGGGTTGTTCAAGTTGCTCTGGTTGCTCTGGTTGCTCTGGTTGCTCGGATTGCCAGAGTTGCCTAAGTTGCTCTGGTTGCTCGGATTGCTCGAATTGTTCATGCCATCCGCCTTTCTCTCGAGGGAAGTGTTTTCGCCCTAAGGCGCAAGGCGCTTTTCGCCTCCGGCGCAAGCGCCCTGCCGCCACGTTGCCGCAACTGCGCCGCAATCGCCCGGCAACGCAGGAATGATCTTTCGCCGCCGCGCCAGGCACGGCCACTGCGCACGTCCAGCCGCTATTTCTCCTATACTGACGAGCATTTGAATTTACCATAAACGCGAGTCAGTAATACTCGTTTCCTCTGTCCGACCGCAAATTGCGGTCGGAATCCCAATCGAACACGAGTATAATTTAGAATACTATCAATGCTTTTGGCTGTCAATCCGCGCGGGCGATCAGGCGATCAGGCGCTCAAGCGGGTAATGGCGTAGCATAGCATAGAATGGCATAGAATGGCGCAGAAGTTCAGTTCAATATTTCAACATGCCAAATTGAGTTTCCAAATTAAGCTTCCAAATTGAAGCTTCCAAATTGAATACTCGCAAACTGTGCGCAAACTGCTCGCAGCCTACTCGCAAACCGCTCGCAAGCTCCATTGCAGCGACTTTTCGGCATTTGCATATTCCCCGCAAATATATTATACTATTCTCAATTTAGATTCCGCCAATTAGATGCCGCCAAAAATCTTTGGGCGGGCAGCGGATTAATATTATACTGTGGGCACGACACAGGCACGACACAGAAGCCCGGCTTTTTCATCGGTGCTGCGCGAAATCGGAGGCTGCTTTTATGGTCAGCAATGACACAATGATGTTTATGGTCGAAAAGGACAATGAGC
>JAISFK010000301.1 GCA_031263625.1 Clostridiales bacterium | reverse complement strand
GCGGATGATGCGGATGACGCGGCGGGTGTGTCGGGTGTGGCAGACACAGAAGGCGCGGATTACGCGGCGGATGTGTCGGTCGCGGAGGGCGCGGAAGCGCCAGAGCCGGCCCAATTTGGCGAACAGGACGGCGCTGGCGCCCCGGAAAAATCCTTCGGGCAGACTTTGGCCGCGCAAACCGCAAAAAATATGGTTGACAGTGCGCAAAATATTGATAAAATGGGATCAGTGGGTGATTCGGCCCCCCCAAATGTGGGAATAAGCGACATTGAATTGGTTAATTTTGCGTTTGAGCGCTTAAATAGCGGCGAGCTTGAGAAATCCGCCGAGTATTTTTATGCCGCGCTAGGCAAAAAACCGGCGAGAGAGCTGGAATTTAGGATTGTTATAATGCTGTGCCATATATACATGGAATTTGGCAATACGGAATTATCTCTTGACATACTGAAGAATTACAGGGACAAATATGGGCGTATTATGGCAAAAAGCGACTTGGCTGAAATAGAGAGCTGCATACTTGACATAACGGAAGCCGGCCAGTGAACGCTGGGGTTCGGCTTTCGGCGCTTTTCGCGCCATCGGCTTGCCGCCGCCCGGCCTCGCGCCGGCATCGCTGGATATTCGCGCGCGCGGCGCGGAAGTTTTCAGGCGCGGGCCGGGGCCGCGCAGGGGCGGCGTTCAGGCGCATGACCGGCAACATGACCGGCAGCCTGTCCGGGAGCGTGTTTTCCGGCGGGTCGTGCCCATATTGTTTTTGAGCATCCTAGGCGCGAATAACATCAGCATGTATTGGAGGATTTAGCAATGAAGAGAATAAAAGAGATAATCGGATTGCCAATTATAAGTATTTTTGATGGCATGGAAATTGGCACCGTTAAAAATATAATAGTCAATTCAAGCGACCGCGCGGTCAGCTTTTTGGTTGTGGACATCGGGCTGCACTTTCTGGGGGCGAAGGTCATACCGACGGATCAGGTTCTCGGCATCGGGGAATACGCGGTAACTGTGGAGGACGACAGCGTAATTTCAACGATCAGCAAAATTCCGTCGGCGGTCGAGCTTCTCGAAAAAAACGTCTTGCTCAGAGGCTGCAAGGTGCTGACGAAAAAGGGCAGGATGGGCGGGGAGATATTGGAAGTATTCGTGGACGAGGACGACAGGTGCCGCATACTGGGGCTGGAGTTTCTGCCCGCCGATGAAAGCGGCGCGGCCCTGTTTCTTCCGGACAAATGCGTCATTACTTACGGCAAGTCGCTGATTATCGTGTTTGAGGCGTTTGACGCCATGCTTACGGCCATACCGCAGGCCGGGGCGGATTTGGCCGGACAGGCGGGCGAGGGGCCGCAGCAGGGCGCCGGGGCGGCCGGCGCGGATGTTTTTGGTCTTGCCGCGCCTGGCGTTGCCGCAGCTGGAGCTGGCGGGGCCGGAACTGGCGAGGCGGCGGGCGCTGCTATATACGGCGTTGCCGCAGCCGGAGTTGGCGGGGCCGGCATTGCCGCGCCCGCCTATGCGCAGCCCGGCGGGCCGCACGCTGTCGCGCCGGCGGCTGCCGCAACTTTTGCCGCGCCGCCGCAGCCGCCGCTGGCAAGCGGCGCGGGCTTCGGAGCTTTGCCGCAAGCGGCTGCGATTGCGTCGGGAGCCGGAACCGACGCGCTGCGGGCGAGCGGGCGCGAGCAGGCGCCTGCGGGCGCGGCGCTTGGGACGGCGGCTCCTGTGGCTGGAGCGGCAGCGCCTGCGGCAGGAGTGGCGCCGGAAGGCCCATTCGCGCCGGGCCCGGCCCAGCCGGCGCAGGCTCAGGAGCTTGCGCAAGAGCCGCAACGGGAGCCGCAGCCAGCGCATGCATCGCAGCTGGGGGTGGAACCGCAGCATATGCCGGAAATCCAGTTTGCGCCCGCCGAGCCGCAATTTGCGGCGCCGGCGCCGCAGCTTTTCCCTGAACCCTCGCTGGAGGGCGCGGCAGCCGCGCCCGCAGAATCCGCCATAGCCGACGGCAGCGCTGTTGCCGGCGCCGCAGAGCCTGCCGGCATCGCCGCGGCCGACGCCGCCGGCCTTGCGGGCGGGGCAACTGTCGGGGGCGCAGCCGAATCCGTCGGCACCCCCATTGCGGGCGCCGCAGGCGCAGAGACAGGCGCAGCGGGAGTTGCAGGCGAAGGCCCGGCCCAGCCGATTGGCCAAGAGGCTCCAGAGGCCGTAGCACCGGCCCAAGTGGCCGCGCCGGCTCAGGCCGCGGCGCCAGCCCAGGCGGCCCCGCAAGTTCAGGCAACGGCGCCAGCCCAAGTTGCGTCGCAGGCTCAAGATGCGCAACAGGCTCAGGCTGCGACGCCAGCCCAAGGGGCCGCGCAACCTCAAGCAGCGCCGCAGGCCCAAGAGGCCGCGCCAGCCCAGGCCGCGCCGCAAGTTCAGGCCACGCTGCCGTCTCAAGAGACGCCACAGGCCCCAGCCGCTTCGCCAGCCCGGACGCAGGCCCAGGGCCGCCCGTCCGCGCCCGCAGCCGCGCCAGCTGCCGAACCCGCAGGCGCCCCCCAGAGCGAGGACAGCAGCTTTGTGCTCGGCGGCGCGGAGGAGGAGCTTCAGCCGGCCGCGACCGAAGACGACATAGAGGCGGAGGCCGGGCTGTTCGA
>JAISFK010000035.1 GCA_031263625.1 Clostridiales bacterium | reverse complement strand
AGCCGGCGCTTCGCGGCGCGACCGCGCCATGCTTTCGACTTCGGCACTTCGGCGCTTGCGGTAATTCTAGCAAATATGCGCGCGAAAGTCAATAAGCAAAACATGGAAAATTATGGGTGCGCCACGCCGCCTCGTGCGCCCTATCCACCGTCGCCATCGCTTTTGCCGCCGCCTGCCCCATTGCCCGCGCTTTTGCCCGCGCCGCCATCGCTACCGCCCGCGCCGCCGTTCCCCGCGCCGCCGCCACTGCTACGGATGGCCGGCTGGCTGCCAGCCGTCAGACTTCCAGCGCCATTCCGTCATAGGCGAACTTCACGCCTGGATATTCATCCTCCAAAGCCACGTAATCGCCATACGATTTGCCCCAGTCTTCCTCGATATGCGTGATGACGACATCGGTTATGGACAGCTCGCTTTTAATCTCCAGAATATCCTCCATGCTGTGCAGCTCTTGCCGCAGCAGGTGGCCAGGGCCAATAATCCTGTTGTCTTTCAGCGTGTCGCCGACAAAAGTATTGCCAACAATGAGCAAGTCGGCATCGCGCATGGATTCGTCCATTGGAAACGGCTTGCAGTCGCAAGGGGCATAGACGGCCTTGCGCCCCTTTTCCTCTTCCTCGAACACGAATGTGGACACGGGTTCGCGTTTATCGACCGGCACAGCGGATATTTTTATGCCTCCGACGACAAGGGCTTCGGTCATAAGCTTTCGCTTGGCCAGCTTCATCCCCACATAATAGTCGAGCAAAGGGCCGTAGCCAATGCTTATGCCGTTCAGCGCCTCCATGACTTCCGGCGTGGCGCATGCGTCAACAGGAGAGCTCGGCGGAATGTTCTCGTAATAGTCGAGAAATTCCAGCCTCAGTTGCTGAAATACGCGCATGCCAAGCGTGTGATCCGGGTCGCGGTGCGTGTACAGAACGCGCTCGACCGAGCGGACATCGGCGGCGTTAAGCGCGTGGGCAATATCCTCCGGCGTATCGACGAGAAGCGCCGCGTCTTCGAGATACAGCGAACACCCGTATCTCTTGTATCGCCCGCCCTTTTGCCTGGCTTCGACGCAAACCCTGCATTGGCATAATGGTTTCGGCAGGCAGACGCAGCCGCCTGAGCCGACAATAATGAACTTCATGGCAATAGTTCCACCCTTTCGCTGAAGACTTTCGTCACCACATCCCGGCGCAGCAGGCCGCCAACGCTCTCGCGGTCAAACACGGCGTTCATATCGGCGACGTGCGCGGCATATCCTGGATCGGCCGGCAACGGGTCGTGGGAGTGCGATGCCATGTAGCGCAGCCAGCTCTCCCGCGAATAAAACTGGGGGTTTTGAAACTCCCGCGTGGCCGGGCTGCTGAAAAACGCTTCGGCAGACTGTTTGCTGTGCGCGATGCTGCTGCCGCCCGGCGTGTTGTTGTAAATCGAGATCGCCAGCGCGCCGGATTTCCCGATGCGCCGGCACTCTGCCTGAAACGCTCCCATGTCAAACCAATGCAGCGCCTGCGCGCAAGCGATAATATCAACGCTGTGGCCGGGGAGCGTCGTGGCTTCGGCTGTGCCATGCGCTATTTTCGCATTTGAAAATGGCGCGAGCGTTGCGGCAAGCTGCTCTCGCATATCGCCATTTGGCTCGACGGCGAATATTTCATATCCATAACGGGCGAGCAGCGCCGTAAATTTCCCCGTTCCGGCGCCGATGTCCGCAAACACTGCCCCCTCCGGGGCAAGCGAGCAAATATATTCCAGCGCCGCGTCGGGATAGCCGGGCCGGGCGGCGGCGTAGGCTTGCGCTTTGCCAGTGAATTTTTCTGTGTTCATAGAGAATCTCTCCTTGCTTGCGCACCTGCTCGCTCGCTTTCTTGGAACAAGTTTATCACTGGGCGCGGGCAAACTCAAGCGCAAGGCTCATGCGCAAGGGTAAGGGCTCATGCGCAAGGCAGGCGCGCGGCGCAGAACTGAGGCCGCCCGTATTGACATTTAATCGCGGCTTCCCTACAATGGAATTATACTCGTGTTCGATTGGAAATTCCGACCGCAATTTGCGGTCGGACAGAGGAAACGAGTATTGCTGACTCGCGTTTATGATAAATTCAAATGCTCGTCAGTATATATCGGGGGGGAATTTATCAGAAGTTTGAGGCTTTTATGCGGATTCGAAATTTGCTGAACCGCTCCTACCGAGGCGCGGTGAGGGACGACGGGCTGCTCCGCTCGCTTGACTTGATCGTGCTCTCCGCCGCGTGCGGCACAATCCTGTTCGCCAACACGGCCGGCGCGGCGCTTACGGGCTACGCGTCGGCGTTCGGGGCCGGCGAGTTCATGTTTGGGCTGATATCGGCGCTGCCGATCCTGGCCGGCCTCTCGCAGCTTTTCGTTTCGTACCTCGTGGAAAAAACCGGCAGCCGCAAGGCGCTTTTTTTGGCCGGCGGCATCGCGCAGCGCCTCCTGTGGATAGTCGCCGCGTTCATACCGCACTTTCTGCCCGGACGGCTCGCGCCGCTCCGCGCGTGGGCCCTGCTTGCCATCATCACGGCGGCCGCCGTGGCCGGCTCCTTCGTGAACGTCACCCACGTTTCCATGGTCGCGGAGGTCGTGCCGATCGGCATACGCGGGATCTACATCACGGCGCGGCAGCGCGTGACCACGCTGTTCTCGCTGGCCGCAGGGCTGGGCGCCGCGTTCGTCCTCGACCACACGCGCGGCTTCACGGGCTTCACCATCGTGTTTGGCGTCGGCGGCGTCGCCGGGCTCATCGACATACTCATGTACGCCGGCTTCAAATTCCCCGCAGTGAAGCGCGGCGAGCGGCGCTTCTCGTTCGCGGACGGCTTCAAGGAGTGCTTTCGGGCGCCCAAGACGCGCGACTACCTTGTGTTTTGGGGCGTGTGGGGCTTTGCCATCAACCTGTCGAGCACATTTTTCAACAAATACTCGCTCGACGTTTTGCGCCTGTCGTTCTTGCAGGTTATCGTGTTCGGGCAGCTCGTGGCGAACGTCGTCACCATCTTTGTCATCACGCGCTGGGGCAGGTTCATCGACCGCTACGGCTGCGCGCCGCTGCTGTTCCTGACCGGCACGGCGACGTCGCTCGTGATGATCGCCTGGCTGCCCGCGACGCCCGGCAGCATCGCGCCCGTGCTCATCTTCAACCTGCTCGGCGGGTTCGTGTGGTGCGGCACGGACGCGACGGCGCTGAACATGCAGCTGTCCCACACGCCGGACATAGGCCGGCCGCTCGCGCTCGCCATATACACTATCGTCACGTCGTCCAGCGCGGCATTGGCGTTCATCGCCGGCGGCTCTTTTCTGGAGCTCATGGCCCCGGTGATGAGAGACGCCGGCCTCACCCTGTTCGGGACGCCGTTCGACCACTACAAGCTGCTCTTTGCCATAACCGCGGTGCTGCGCTTCGCGGCCATCGCCGTGTTCCTGCCCCGCGTGTGGAACGAGAAGGGGCTGACCGCGCGCGAGGCATACGCCGACATCGCCGCGCGCGGCCGCGCATGGCTGGGCGGCGCGGCGCTCTACCTAAGGGAGCGCTCGCGCAGGCGGCGCGAGGCGCTGAGCGAGGCCGGGGGGCGGGGGACGCACCGGAGATAGCCGCGCGCCAGCGCAGAGGGCGCCGGAGATGGCTACCGGAGATGGCCGACCGTTTTTTAAATATATTCTTTCGCAAACTTATGTATTAGATCGGGCTCCTTGGCCAATTCCCTTGCCATGCCAAAACATTTGATTTTTGTTGTATTCAAAATCTCCGCCATTTCCCTGAAATCATTATTCCCTCCGGTCAAAATAACCGCTGTTTCATT
>JAISFK010000289.1 GCA_031263625.1 Clostridiales bacterium | reverse complement strand
ACGTCGCGACCGTCTATTACTGGTCAAACGCCAACATGCTGGGCCTGGAGGCGAGGCCGCAGTTCCTCGTGAAGAACGGCATGGTGGACATGCTGCGCAGCGTGTACGGCAAGTACCTGGTGTTCCGGGAAGCGCGGTAGGCGCGCAGGCGGGCGCCATTTCGCGCGCGCAGCCCCCGCCTCAGTTCGCCATGCGGCATGGCTGGCATGCCGCATGGCTAATTGTCTCCGTCGCTGTTTTTTTCATTGCATCCACCCTTAATATTGTATATTTCGCCGTTAATAATAGCAGACATATCTCTATTTATCAAGGGCCTTGGGCCGGCGCCTGGCCGGAATGGCGGCTTGGCGGCTTGCGCGGCTTGGCGGCTTAGTGGGATGGCTTGATTGCAGGGGCTTGCGAGGGCTTGCGGCGGGGCGGGCCGCCGTTGCGCGCATAATGGGCAAATCGCCTGAACGGCAGGGCGCGGCGGAGCATATTTGGTTGATATTCGATTGAATTTGGTTGATATTCGATTGAAAGAGACGGCGGCAGGCTGAATAATATTAGTGGATCAATAGCTTGAAACGGATGCCGGATGCCGGATGCCGGATGCCGGACGCTGGACAGCGGCGAACATCCAGCCGAACGGCGGGCGGCGAACGGCGAACATCCAGCCGAACAGCCGACGGCGAACGTCCATCGGCCATTGGCGAGCGGCAGAACGAAAGAGCGAAACACAGAAAAAATGCGGAGGTAATATGGGATGAGCAGAAAAGCAGGAAAGGCAAGAAAGGCAATTTCCGCGGCGCTGGCGGCACTCATGCTGTGCATGTGCTTTGCCGCCCCAAGCTTTGCGAGCGCGGGCGGCGCCCTGGGCGCCCAGAACAGCGCCGACGGCGGCGCGCTGCCGGCGGCCCTGTCCGAGCTGTACGGCTCGCTGGACAGGGGCCTCGTGGCGGCCGCGACGAGCCGCGGCGTGTTCCTGAGCTGGCGGCTGTTCAAGACGGAAGTGGACGGCTTCTCGCCGACGGGGCTGACGGGCCCGAGCTTCAACGTCTACAGGAACGGCGAGCTTGTCGCGTCGGTCGAGGACAGCACGAACTACCTCGACGCGGCGGGCGCGGCCGGCGACACGTACTTCGTGCGCGCGGCCAAGGGCGGGGCCGAGCTTGACGAGAGCAAGACGGTTGCGCCGCTCGCGCAGAGCTACGTGAGCATACCCGTGCAGCGCCCCGCGCCGGCGGTCATTCCGACGAACAGCAGCGGCGGCACGACCACCCAGAGCTACGCGATGGGCGACATGAGCACGGGCGACGCCGACGGCGACGGCGTCCTCGAGATGTTCGTCATCTGGAACTCGAGCATGCCGGACGTCATCAGCGAGGGCTTCTACGGCAGCCCGATCATCGACTGCTACAAGACGGACGGCACGCTGCTGTGGCGCGTGGACCTCGGCGTGAACATTCGCCCCGGCGCGCACTACTCGCAGTGGATGATCTACGACTACGACGGCGACGGCAAGGTGGAGCTGATCGTCAAGACGGCGCCCGGCACGAAGACTTACACGGCGCAGAACGGCGTCCTGCCCGCCGAGGGCACATACATCTCGCTGCTGCCCGAGGACGTCGCGGCGGGCTACACGAACGCCGACGACTACAGGTCCAACGACGGGCTGCCCGGCGTGGCGCTCGAGGACGGCGACTATTTCAAATACTATGTCAGCCTGTTCAAAAACTGGGGCAGCCACCCGGAGGTCGTGAACGGCAACTGGGCGCAGCCGCCGCAGGTTCTTCTGGAGCTGTGCGAGGGCGGGCGCATGGCGACGTTCTCCGCGAACTCGAACACGTCCTACTACACGCAGGCGGAGTATGACATACTGGCCGCGCTGCCGGCGACGCTGCCGGAGGACGTGGGCGACTACCAGCTCACGGACGCGCAGGCCGTCGCGATGGCGAAGCTGCTGCTGGCTTTCGCGTATGTGAAGAACTCGAACGTGAGCCTGTCGAACCAGCAGGGCTACATATTCAGCGGCCCCGAATACCTCTCCGTGTTCAACGGCGAGACGGGCGCCGAGATGGACACGATACAGTACCCCGTGCCGCGCCTGGACTGCGGCATCATGTGGGGCGACTTTGTTGACAAGACGGAGCCGAACAACCGCGTGGACAGGAACCTCGGCGGCGTGGCGTATCTCGACGGCGAGGGCGGCAACGCCAGCGCGCTCGTCGTGCGCGGCTACTACTCGCGCGCCACGATCAGCCGCGCGGACTGGGACGGCGAGAGCCTGACGGCGACCGTGATCACGGACACGGGCTTCCCGGTGTACCCGAACCCGTTCTCCGCGAGGCTCACGGGCATAGGCGCCCACGGGCAGCCCGGCCGCAACGAGGCCGACCCGTCGAAGTCCATGACGACTCAAGGCGCGCACTCGCTCTCCGTGGCCGACGTTGACGGCGACGGCAAGGACGAGATAGTGTTCGGCGGCGCGACGCTCGACCACGACGGCAGCGTGCTGTACAGCAGCTACGGCGAGATTCTCTCCGGCGTGAACGCGGGCAAGGTGGACAGGATCGGCCACGGCGACTCGCTGCACGTTCTGGACATCGACCCCGACCGGCCCGGCTACGAGATATGGATGTGCCACGAGGGCGCGACGGGCGCGCCATACGGCGAGTCCCTGCGCGACGGCCTCACGGGCGAGGTGCTGTACGGCATGTACACAGGCAATGACAACGGGCGCTGCATAGTGGGCGACTTCCGCACGGACGTGCGCGGCATAGAGCTGTACTCGCGCGCCCGCACCGGCAACAACTTCGGCATACGCTCGGCGACGGGCGCCGCGCTGACGCCGGCCATGAACCCCGGCACGGCGGCGAACATCCTGTGGAGCGCCGACCTCACGACGCAGACGCTCAACGGGACGACAAACCCGTCCATAGTCAAATTCACGAGCAACGCGGGCACCGGCACGACGAACGTGCTGACGACGAGCGGCACGACGACGACGGGCGGCACGAAGGCCGTGCCCGGCCTCGCGGCGGATCTGCTCGGCGACTACCGCGAGGAGCTCGCGCTCGCGGCGTCGGACAACAGCGCCATACGCATCTACTTCAACTCGTCGGAGGTATCGACGCACAAGCTGTTCACGCTGCTGCAGGACCGCCGCTACAGGGTAGAGGTGGCGCGGCAGAACACGTGCTACAACCAGCCTACGTACCCCAGTTTCTACTACGCGTCGGACATGGACTTTGAGGTGCTGTACGACTCGATCGGGCTGCCGGGGGCGCCGCAGGTTGACAAGTCCGCGCTCGAGGCGGCGGTCGCGGATGCGCTGGCCGTGGAGCTCGCCGACTACACGTCGGACAGCGCGGCCGCGCTGGTGGCCGCGCTGATAGCGGCGCAGGGCCTGCTCGCCGACGAGGATGCGGAGCAGGAGGCGGTTGACGCGGCGACGGATGCCCTGGCGGGCGCCCAGGCCGCGCTCGTGAGCAAGGCCGACGTGCCGGCAAGCGCGGCGGCGCTGGCGGAGCTGGCCTCCGTGGCGGGCAACGCCGACAGTATAGAGGCCGGCATATACAGCGCGGAGTCGGCCGCGGACCTGGCGGTGGCCAAGGGCGCGGCGGCGGAGGCGCTCAAACCGGGCGCCAGCCTGTCGCTGGCCGGGGCCGAGAAGGCCGTGAGAGACTTGCGCGACGCCATCGGCGATCTTGAGCTGGGCGCCGAATACGCGTATCTGTCCGAGCTGAGCGGCCTGCTACTGGAGGTGGCCGCCATGAACGCCAATGACTACACGAAGGCCTCGTGGGAGGCGCTCAGCGCCGTCGTGGGCGATGCGTGGGGATTTATAGCGGAGCTGCTGCCCGGCGAGGGCGAGCCGCTGCCGACGATGGCGGAGGCCGAAGCGGCTGAAATAATAGCCGAAGCGGCTGAAGCAGCTGAAGCGGCCGAAGCGGCGCCTGCCGAGGCCGCCGGCATAGCGGGGGCAATCGACGCCATCGCCGCCGCCGGCGTGGCGGGCGCAGTCGAGGCGGCCGCCCTGGAGGCGGGCGCGGAATACGAAAGCCAGGAGCTTGAGCCGCTGGCCGCCGACATTCCGTCGAGCATCGCCCTGCTCACCATCCAGCTGAAGGAGATGCTGGCGAAGCTCGTGCTCGCGGGCAGCGAGATGCCTGAGGGCAAGGTGATAATCGGCGCGATATACGGCGTCCAGAACGCCGCGACATACACGATCGAGGACGGCGGCGGCGCGGCGGTTGACTACAAGCTGGTCGGCGCGAACTTCTCCGACGTGAGCGGCGCGAACCTCCGGCTCAGCTTCAAAGCGGGCATGTACAGCATGGAAATAGCGCTCGCCGACAGCATCGCGGGCGACGCGACCGTTGAGATCGACCCATACGACCTGCAGCCGGAGCCGCTGCTTGACGGCTACGAAACGCACACCGTGTACATATTCGCCGACGACGGCAAGTCGCTGGCCATGGCCGACGGCCTGCCGATAGCGTATGTCACGCTGGAGCTGCTCGACCAGAGCGCGCCGGCGGGCAACAGCGTCGTGTCGCTCGTCCTGAGCCATCTGGACATCGTGTACTACGACGCGGCCTACGAGGGCGGCGCGGAGGGCGTTGACGCGACGACGGGCATCGCGGCGTCGGTGGCCTCGGTCGCGCTCACGATAAAGAGCAGGTTCGACGTGAACGGCGACGGGCGCTTGAACCTCGCGGACGTGAACACCGTCCGGCAGTACCTTGGCTATGCGGAGGCCGGAGGCGTTTGGACGCCGGAAGTCGCGGGCAGGTGCGATCTGGACGGCAGCGGCGAGGTCGATTTGGCGGATCTGACGCAGATGATCGCGAAGTACGAGGAAACAGTGCCGTAGGCCGAATCGCGA
>JAISFK010000276.1 GCA_031263625.1 Clostridiales bacterium | reverse complement strand
GATATCCCGGCGTTCGGCGAGAACTCGTTCCCGCTGAGCGGCGTCATCAGGCCCCTGTTGAAGGATTCCTCGATGGCGGCGAAGTTCTCGTGCGCCGCCGGCACGTCCGCGAATATCGGGACGGGCTCCTCCCTTCGGCGCGACGCCGAGCTTGCGCGCGCGTTCGTCACCCGGACGAGCGGATCGGCCGGAACCGGCTTCGCCGCGGCCACCATGGCCGACGCGAACTCCGCCCGCGTGACGTACTGCTCCGGCATGAACTGCGACGGCCTCGCTGTGAATATCTCAAGCCCGAACAGCTTGGAATCGGGCTCCTCCGCCCAGTGCCCCCTGATCTGCCGCAGATCCGGCGAGACGAGCCGCAGCGTGGACGGGAACGTCGATATCTGGAGGCTGTCGGAATAGCGCTTCAGCCTGTCGGTGGATATGCCGGCCGCCGTGAACTCCGGCAGCCTGGCCGTGTATTCGAGCACGTTGTCGTTGCGCCGCGTTTCCAGGAACCCGCCCCGGAAGCTGATGGCGTTGGGCTCGTTTTCGACGTAGCGCAGCTCCGTGATCTTCGACTGCGAGCGCTGCACGGTCGCCGTGCCGGACCAGCTCTCCGGCGCGCCGCTGCCCCCGGCGCCCCCCGCTCCGCCTGTCCCGCCAGCGCCTCCGCCCGCGCCGCCTGCGCCGCTACTCGCCGCCTGCGTGTACTCTATGACGAACTCCGTGCTCTCGACGTCCGCCGCGCCCCAGTACTGGTCGAAGCCGTAGAACTCGCCCGTCGCCTCGACAGTCAGGTAGTTCCCGCTGCTCGCCGTCGTCGAGCCGCCGCCGACCTCGTAGCGCTTCCGATACCACGAGTTGCCGGAATAGTAGTCCACGGCGGGCTTCTTGTCGATCAGGCTCGTCCGCGTGAACTCGAGGCTGCGCATCGTGTAGGTGTTCCCGTCCGTGACTATCTTCTCGCTCGGCTCCCGCGTGTACGCGGTTTCCGTCACCGTCTGGCCGTTCGCCTTCGCGTAGCTCACGGTTTCAAACGTGATGTCCCGCGTGAGCTGGAACTTTCTGGCGGCGTTGTTCAGCTTGAACGAGAAGGCGTGCGTCGCCTTGTCGTCCTTGACCGTCTTTGTTATGGCGAGCGTGCCCTTGAGCAGCACGGGCTCGCCCGTGACGAACGTGAACTCCTGGTATTCCAGCGTCGTCTTGCCCGCGATCTCGCCCGCCGATATCCCTGCGCCGTCAAAGCCGCCTATGCCGTCACGCGCCTCGGCGCGGCACAGCGGCTGGGCGGCCGCCGAAGCGAGCAGCGCGGTTGCGAAAATCAGGGCGCGAGCGGCCTTGCGTCTTGTGTGCATACAATCAAGCCTCCATGTCAGGATCCGATTAGCGTCTATGCCTGCTATTGCCTGCGATTGCCTGCTGGCTAGTTCTCGACAATTATTATGTAGCCCGCGCCCGTCGCGGCCGCGTCGGCCTTCAGGACGCGCACCCTGTCCCCCTTGGCCAGGCTACCCGCCTCCGCGAGGGCGCCGCCCTTGAACACCAGCGCGTTCGCGCCTATCGCTATGGTCGCGTCGGCCATGCTCCTCCATGCGTAAGTCGCCCTGTCGTATATCGACGCGCCCGCCAGCAGCATGCCCGTCGGCCGCGCCAGCTGCCTGCCGTCATCGTCGTATGTGGCGCCGTCTAGCCTGTATATCTCGCCGCGCACGTTCTGAATGCCGTATGGCGCCGTGCTGATCGCGAGCGCCGTGTTCCCGTCGGCCGCCACGTAGACCGTGCGCCCGACGTAATTGTGCTCGCCCCTGCCGTCGAACTCCCGCATCGGCGCCACGCCGGCGTCCGTCAGCAGCAGCGTGCCGAACGTTATCTCGAACGTCTTGGGCGTGTTGGCGTAGCCCCACTCCGTCCCGGACAGCTCCGAGAACGACTCCAGCGTGAACGACGCGCCGGCGGCGACCTTCGATATGCGCCCGCGGTATATGCCATGCCCCGCGCCGCCGAGCCTGTCGGCGATCTCGACGACCTCCGCCTTCAGCTGCCCGGTCGCGTCCTCCCTGCTCGCCACGACGTAAGCCTGGTCGTCCGCAGCGATGCTCGCGCCCGTCACGAGCGCGCCGTCCTTCACGACGATGGTGCCGCCCGCCACGCCGATGTCCAGCGGGCCGCTCTTCAGCCCGAAGCCGCCCGACGCCCCGCGCCGCACGCTCCCGACGTAGCCGTCGTATATCTGCTCCTTGCTGTCGGCGCTCCTGACGCTGAGCAGCGCGGCCACCTCCCTGCCGCCGTAGTCGTTTTTGGCCGCGATGTACACCTCGCTGTCGCGCAGCAGCTTGTTGAGCCTTGCGGGCGTGAAGCTCGCGTCGCCGAGGAAATACTGCGTCTCGGCCGTGACCGGGATTGTGCCGAAGCCCTTTTTCGCGACGTTCTCCCACTTGCCCTTGTTCAGCTTCTGGACGTTGTATATGACGGCGTTTTTCGACGCCTCGTCTATGCGCGACAGCACCGCCTTGTAGACGCTGCCTACCTGGCCGCGCCCGCCCGCCCCGGCGCTGATGGTGACTTCGACGGCCTCCGTGCCGCCGCCCGTGTCGCGGGCGAGGATCTTGACGCCGGCGCCGCTGACGAGCGCGCTCTTGCCGACCAGCGCGTAGTCGCGGAAATACAGCACGTCCGGCCCCAGCTCGACGTTCTGCACCGAGCCGTCGGCGAGCCGGATGGCCGCGGAGCTCGCGGAGACGGACGCGACGGTCCCGTAGCGCGCCTTGTAGTTTTCCACGGCGCTGACGGCGCTGACCTCGCCGCCGTCGCTCAGCCTGATGTACGCCGAGTCGCCCGCCAGAATGTCGCCAATGCCCGCCGGGGCGCCGCCCTTTCTGATGTCCAGCCCGGCCGCGTCCGTGTAGCCGTAGATCCGCAGCTCCGATTTCATGCCGCCGGCCGCGCCCGGCTCGCTGTACAGCGAGAGGTAGCCCAGGACGGGGTTGTTTTCCTCGACGATGCCCTTCACGACGCCGGAGCGCCCCAGGTTGACGCCGACGCCCGTAGTCTCTATGTGGCGCACCATGCCGCCGCCCTCGATGCCGATGATCACGTTCATGCCGGGTGCGAGCTTGTCCGGCGTCGAGCGCTTCTTGTCGATCACGACCGTGAGATCGGCGCTGTAGCCGTAGTCGGCGTGCAGCCGGGGCAGACCCGCCGCGCCAGACGCGCCGGACTCGATCTGCCTGATCTCTCCAGCGGAGGAGTACGACACGGGATAGAACTGGGTGAACGCGATCTGGCGCCTGGCCGCGTCAATGCGGTCTATCTGAGCGAGCAGGTAGCTGCCCGCCGTCGCGGCGGACAGGACTTCCACGTATTTCACGGCGTCGGGGTTGGACGCGCCCGCGCCCATCTTGTACACGTAGCGGATCCGGTCGCCCTCCGCGAGCCCCGTCTCGTCGGTCAGCTCGCCGAGCCTGTTGACCACAAGCCCCGTCGTGCGCCGCTTCGCCGCCGCCTCGCCGCCGTCGCTCCCGATGGCGTAGTCCAGCGTGATCGTGTCCAGCGCGCCCTTTGAATTTCGTATGTACACGACGATCCTGTCCAGATCGTCCCGCCTCGCGCCGGGCTCGGCCGCCGTCGCGCGCCAGACGCGCTCCACGTCGCCCGACGCCTCCCCTAGGCCGTTTTTGGACAGCACGAACGGGGCCGCGTTTTTCACGGCCTGCGCGGCCTCGCCGCGCGTTATGCCGGACAGCGGCCTGAACCTGCCGTCGGCGTCGCCGGACATGACGCGCTCGCGCAAAATCCCCTCGATGTAGGGTATGTACATCGCGTCGGCCGAGCGCCAGTCGGCGTAGCTGTTGAAGATGGCCTGCTGGCCGCGCACTGGGGATATCCCCAGCTCCATCGCCAGCCAGTAGGCGAACGCCTGGCGCTGCGCGGCGCCGTCCCTGCGGAATGCCGAGCGGCGCGACGCCGCGGCGTCGCCCGTCGCCGCGCCGTAGTCGTCGCTGGATATCAGCCCCTCGTCCAGCGCGAGCTGCAGGCAGCCGTTGACCCACACGGCGTCCGGCGCCGACGGCGCCGCGCCCTGCGTCCTCGCGGCGCTCTCCCTGTCCTCGCCCGTCTGCTGGGCCAGCTCCTCCATGCCGGCGGCCCGGAACACGAGCGCCAGCGCCTGGGCGTTCGTCATGGCGGCCGCGCCCCCGAACGACGCGGCGCCGAAGCCCTTCACGATGTCGAGCGCGCCGCCCTCGTACACGGCGTTCTTGTACCACGCGCCGCCGAGATCGTCAAAGTCGATGTTGAACAGCACCTCGCTGTAGCCGGCCGTGCCAACGTAGGCGTTCGCCACGGCCTCCGTCGTCGCGGCGGCGGCGGCGTGGGCCGCCGGGGCGGCGGGCGGCTGGTGCAGGGCGGGCCGCGCCGTCAGCGCGGGCAGCTGCCCAAAGGCCACAAGCCCCGATATCAAAAGCGCGGCTGTCTTTTTCGCGCGCGAGCCGCGTCGCGCCGGCATACGTTTCATCTGTAACCCCCCGCTGTAGCCACACGCTGCAGCCGCCCTGGTTGCGGCCTGGCATTGGCTAGTACGACCTAGTACGGCCTTTCCTTATAATATCGGCAAAAAAAGGCGTTTTGATAATGCGAGCCGGGATTCTTAGAACGCAACAGGGAAGTTTTGTAAAATACCTTTAGCCTTGTGGCCAAATGTCCACTTTTTGCTCTATTTGCTTTTCCCGAAAAACCATTTATACTCGTGTTCGATTGGAAATTCCGACCGCAATTTGCGGTCGGACAGAGGAAACGAGTATTACTGACTCGCGTTTATGGTAAATTCAAATGCTCGTCAGTATAAATTGAGCCACCTTACCGCCTGCCGCGCCGGCCCGGCGCTCGCGGCCGCCCCCGCCCGGAGCGCGAGCCCGGCGGATTCGCGCGCGGGCGCTCCGGCCGGCCGCCCCTCGATCGCTCGGCCGCGCCGGGCCTGATCTCCACCATCAGCTCGTTGTAGATCGTCCCGCTCTCCCCGATGTCCACCTCGTAGCCCAAGTGGATGCTACCGCCGTGCTCGCCGACGTCCACGTCCACGCTATTCGCCGTGAGGGCGATCGTGAAAGCGCCGAAGCCCGTGTCATAGTGGGATATGTGCCGCCGGCCGCGCTGGAAGATAAAATGCGAGTTGACGGCGCCGAAGCGGATCATCGTGATGACGTCCCCGGTCGCCTTTATCGTCGTGGTTGTCCCCTCCATGCCGGTGGCGACGGTTTCCTCATACGTGACGTAAAAGCTGTCGCCCCTGAGCTGGTACTTGCCCTCAGTGACGATCTCTATGAAATCCGGCGCCGCGCCGCCGCTTGCCTGCAATCCCGTCACCGACACGATGGCGTCCTTACCGGGCGTATGCATGTAACGCACCTCCGCGCTCTGATTGGGGCGCGCCGGGCTGGCAGCGCCAGCGCGCGATTTTTCAACCTGTGCAATAGGACGCAGACATTTCCCCTGCGTCCGGCGTATCCTATTTTCCGCTTCCCGCTCCCCGCCGTTCCGAACCTTTGGGCCTGTCCCTAAGTCGTCCCGGAATCCAAAAAAAGATGGCGGGCAAGGGAATGGACTCCGCTACCCTTTTGCCCTGCCCCGCTACTCGCCGGCGCCCGCCGCCCCGACGCCGCCGGGCCGGGCGCCCAGTGTCTTCACGAGCCTGCCGTCTCGGCGCTTGCGCTCAAGCGCCAGCTCCACAAGCCGCTCGATCAGTTGCGGGAGCGGCAGGCCGCTCGCCTCCCAGAGCTTGGGGTACATGCTGATCTGCGTGAAGCCGGGCATCGTGTTTATTTCGTTCAGCACGACGTCCCCGCTGCCCGCCCGCACAAAAAAATCCACCCGCGCGAGCCCGTCGCAGCCCATCGCGACAAACGCGGCGGCGGCCAGCTCGCGCATGCGCGCGGAAACGGCATCCGGCAAGTCGGCCGGAATCGCCGAACGCGACGTTTCGCTGACATACTTCGCGTCGTAGTCGTAAAACTCGGCGCCCGGAATGATCTCGCCGACGACGGACGTCTGCGGGCTGTCGCCGCCCAGCACGGAGCACTCAAACTCGCGCCCATCGACAAATTCCTCCACGAGGATTTTGTCGTCAAACTGCGCCGCGCCGCGCAGAGCGGCGAGCAACGCCTGCCGCGAGCCGCACTTGCTCACGCCCACGGAGGATCCGGAGCTGGACGGCTTGACGAAGCACGGGAAGCCGAGCTTCGCCTCAATCTCGTCCAAAAGCCCGTCGATGGCCGGGGCGGCCAAATCGCCCGCGCGGCACGCGATATGGCGCGCCTGCGGTATGCCGGCGGCGCCGAGTATGATCTTCGCCATGGACTTGTCCATGCACGCGGCGGACGCGAACACGCCGCAGCCGACATATGCCGCGCCCGCCATCTCAAGCAGGCCCTGCATCGAGCCGTCCTCGCCGAGCCGGCCGTGCAGGACCGGAAAAAACACGTCCACGCCCTCCTCGGCCAGCGCCTGAACCGTCGCGCCGCCGCACATGTCGCCAATCGGGCGGCGCTCCTTGAGGACGATGCCGCCTATCGCGAGCGCAGCCAGAGCCTGAGGCGTGGCGGGGACAGCGGGAGCTACGGGAGCTGCGGTAGCGACGGGGGTTGCGGGAGCTGCGGTAGCAACAGGGGTTGCGGGAGCTGCGGGAGTTGCCACAGCTCCCGCAGTTTTGGCGACAATCTTGTAAGCTGCGGTCGCTACGGCGACTGCGCTCCCGGCGCCCACCAGCCCGGCGGCGTCGTATTCGGCGCTCTCGGCGCCCGTGTTTTCGCCGTCTGCGCTCTCGGCGCCCACCAGTCTGGCGGCACCGTCTCCGGCGTTCTCGCCGCGTGTGTTTTCCTCGCCTGCGCTTTTGCCGCCCTTGTTTTCGCCGTCCGCGCTCTCGGCGCCCACCAGCCTGGCGGCACCGCCTCCGGCGTTCTCGCCGCGTGTGTTTTCCTCGCCCGCGCTTCTGCCGCCCGTGTTTTCGCCGTCCGCGCTCTCGCCGCCTGCGCTTCTGCAACCCGTGGTTTCGCCGTCTGCGCCGCGCCCGCCAAGGCGGGGGCTGTCCAGCCTCGGCGCATCATCTAGCGCATCGCCCGGCGCCTCGTCTAGCGCACCGCCCGGCGCCGCCCCCAACGCGCGTCCGTCAATCCGCTGGCGCGGGCAGTCGTACACATGCCAGCCGCCGCTTTTGTCTATGCCAGCCAGAACGACGTCGAACCGCGCCGCGTCCAGACCCGCCAGAACGGAGCGCGCCGACATCAGCGACACCTCGTGCTCCAGCGACTGCCCGCCGAATATGAGGGCCAGCTTGATCCTGCCGCTATCGTCCATGCAATAATCCCCGTTTCATGTTTTATGCGGGCGACCGCCAGCGCTCGCACCGTCAGACGCTTTCGCGCCGCGACCGCGCCCGCCGCCGTCCACGGCTCCTCATGCAACCACCCGCGCGATCAATCATGCGCACCGTCTGCCCGTGCGCTCGCAACGCTCACATTTGGCCGCTCTCGCGCTCAGCCCGCTCGCCGCAGTTATACTGACGAGCATTTGAATTTACCATAAACGCGAGTCAGTAATACTCGTTTCCTCTGTCCGACCGCAAATTGCGGTCGGAATCCCAATCGAACACGAGTATATTTATGCGCGACGC
>JAISFK010000254.1 GCA_031263625.1 Clostridiales bacterium | reverse complement strand
CCGGAAAGCCAGCAGGCCGAGCGCGGTCGATAGGAGCATGATCGCGAGTGCGTTTATCGCGACGCCTGCCGCGCCCTCTGCCGTGAAAGCGGCCGAGGAAACCGTCGCCGACATGCCGTAGACGGAGTGCCTGACGCCCAGCTCGACAAGCCGCCCGGCGGCCGCCGAAAGGCTGCCGGCGCCGCGCATGGCGGACGCCGCCGCCTCGCCGAGCAGCACATAGCAAAGGCACGCGGCCGTTGAAGCTGCGCTGTTTTTGATCAGCATGGACAGCATGCAAATCACCGTCCCCAGCGCGGCGTACACAAACAGCCCGCAGACGAGCGCCGCCGCGCAGTCTTTTGCCAGCGCGCCGCGCATTTGGCCCGCGCTGAGCAGCGCGGCCGCTTCGTAAGCCAGAAAGATTAAGGCGGACCCGGCGGACGAAAACGCGGCCTTTGACAAATAGGCGCGGGCGCGGCTCTTGCCGGCGATCAATTTATGCTGCCACGTTTTCCACTGATACTCTTGGCCTATGAAAACAGACAGCAGGATCGCCGCGAAAATCCCCAGGCCCTTGTGATATTCAACGCCCGTCCGCACAATGTCGCCGGGCGCCCTGAACGCCGTCAGATTGCCGAAAACAGAGACGCCGAGGCGCATGTCCTGCCGAATCAGCGCCATGAGGGAGACGGCTGCGAGCGCCGCAAGCGCCGCAAACACGTAAAGCAATTTGCTTTTCCCGAATCTGTAGAGGTCGCCCTTTAATATGTCAGCCAATGCCGTTGCCCCCTCCTGTGTGCTCCATGTAGATTTTTTCCAGGCTCGCCCTGCCTTTGAGCGCGCCGCGCGCGGGCAGCTCCTTCACAATTTCCCCGTTGTGCAGGATCCCGACGCGGGTGGCCGTCTGCTCCAGTTCGCTCAGGATATGGCTCGAAATCAGGATGGTCATCCCGCTCGAACGGTTCAAGCCAGCCAGAAGCTCCCGCAGCTCCGCGATGCCGCCAGGGTCGAGCCCGTTCGACGGCTCGTCCAAAATGAGCATGTCCGGGCTGCCCAGCAGGGCAAGCCCCAGCTTTAGCCTCTGCGCCATTCCGAGCGAAAAATTTTTGACCGCCCTGTCGCCGCAATTTAGCCCGACCGCGTCAAGCGCCCGCTCAATTCTCTCGTTTCTCTCTATTCTCTCAATTCTGCCGCCGCCGCGGATTCCCAGCAGATATGCCTGCTCTTTCATGTTTTGGGCCGCGCTCATATTGAGGAACAGCGACGGCGAATCCATGGCTGCGGAAATTCTGCTTTCGCGCCCGCCGGTCCTGCCTATGGACACGCTCCCGCCGCATGGCCGCGCCAGCCCCGCGAGGATGCGGAAAAGCGTCGTTTTGCCCGAGCCGTTTTTCCCAGCCAGACCGTAGATCTCGCCCCGCTTTACATGGATAGAGACATCGCGCAAGACCGTGTTCCCGCCGTACTTTTTTTGAATGTGCCCGGCGGACAGGATATATTCGGATCCCACTTTTGCTCCCCCTTTAGTTCCATTTTTAGTCCCCCTCTTTAGTTCCATTTTTAGTTCCCTCTTTTTTCAAAACACAATCCGAAAATCAGCAAACACGTAGGCGACAAGCGCGAGAACGGCGACGGCCAGTATCGTGCACAGGACGCCTTTCAGCAATGACTTGGCCATCCCCTTTCTCCATCTTTTGGATATGCTCTTTACCGCTTCGGCTTCTTTCAGGTTCTGCTCTGCGCCGCCGATCGGCAACGCCGCCCGCATGGCCCGCAATTCGGCCGCGCAGCCGTCGCAAGCGGCAAGATGCTCCTCGACCGCCGCCCTGCTGCCGTCGCTGCATACGCCGTCAAGATACAGCGGCAGCAAATCCTTGACTATCTCGCATGGCATATTCATCTCATGCCCTCCTGCAGTTGTTTTTTTGCCCGGTAGAAAATCAGCCGCGCCCAGCTGTCGGTTTTGCCGAACAGTTCGCCGATCTGCGAAAAAGGCAGCTCCCCGAAAACCCGCAGGGCGAAAACCTCCTTGTACGGCTCGCTTAGATCGTGGAGCAAAACGTGCAGCCGCTTCGCCGCGTCCCTGTCCAGATAGCCCGCCTCGATGTCCGTATCCGCGGGCAAGTCGTCCGCGCCGGCGCCCGAAGCATGCCGCTTCCGCTTCTGACAGAGCGAAAAATAGGTGTTCTTCGCAATCTGGCAAAGCCACACGTAGAGCTTGCACGCGCCGCTGAACTTGCCGATGTTCCGCATAGCCTTAAAAAATGTCTCCTGCGCGACTTCTTCCGCGATCGCTTCGTCTTGGCTGAGAGATAAAACGTATTTGTACACGCCGGAAAAATGCTCGCTGTATATTTGCTCAAAGTCCAACGCCACCTCATCACCTCTGTTCTGCACGGTTCTACACATAAGACTTGGCTTGAGCGAAAGCGTTTCAAAAATTCCGAAAATTCCGAAAATTCCGAAAATTTTAAAGATGGAAAATTCAAATGCTCGTCAGTATAGCTATTCCCCCCAGTTTATTTTGTAGCTGCCCGAATGGCTTTTCGCGTCTATCCTCAGCACAACCTTGTCCGCGCCGCCCGCTCCGTTCGCGCCGTCCGCGCCATCCATGCCATCTGCGCCACCCGTGCCGTCCGCACCGTTCGCGCCGTTCACGACATCCATGCCGTCCGCGCCGTCCACGACAACGCTGAATGCCGACGTCGGAATGGCCGAGCCGCTGTAATAGACCGTTCCGTCATTCCCCTTTATCGAAAGATCGATTTCGCCGGAGTCCGTCACTATTTCAACGGCAAAGACGCGCGTTCCCCCTTTCAGGGAGACGCTCCGCTGGCGAAAGCCGTTCAGCTCTCTGTAGCTGCCGTTCCAATGGGAGCTCCCGCTGTTCCCCACGAACATCAGCGCGCTTCCGCTCCTGTATGCGACGCCTCCTCCTGCGGCAATCCGAAATATCGCGATGCCGAATAAGATGAGCAGCGCCGCTACGGCGGCAAAAACAAGGGCGCGCTTTGTGCGCGTTCCCCCGTTTGCGGGTTCGTATTCGTTCGTTTTCGCTTCGTCCTCCCATGCCCGGATTTTTGCGGAAATGCGCCTCAGCGGTTTCAGCCAAAAGAGGCCGCACAGGGCGCAGGGCGCCGCGGCCAGAGCGCATAATGCCGCAGCCGCGACCGCGACCGCGCCGTTAAGCAGGCTCCACGCGGCAAAGGACAGGCACATGGCGGCAAGCGCAAACATGCCTCCCGTTGACCACAGGCAGGCGCCGCGTATCCTTTTGTATAAGGACAGTTTGTCTGTCAAGTCCGAGTGGAGCTCAAATGGCTTGCCGTCTCTTTTCTTCTCGACAATCAGCAGCTCCTTGAAATAGCCTCCGGGGGCGGTGGCGATTTGCCCCGCGCCCCTCGCCCACGGGCGCCATTTGGCCTTGCCGGCAGCCACGCCGACATTGAGGTTTTTATAGAATGTTTTGTAGCCTATGCTTTCAAGAAAGCCCTTGTAAGCCTTTGAGTCCGAGAACGGCCTGTCCGCCACAAATTCGACGGAATATTCGTACTCGCCGGGGGCGCAGCTTTCAAATTCATAGGACAGTTGCCCGCACTTTGCCAGCCGCCAGCCCTGCGCGGCCATTTGGTTGAGCCATTCCGTCTGGCCGTCCAGGAAATCAAAGAAATAGCGATACGCGCGCTTTGTCATTGCAATTCGCCCCCCGACCCGATTATTTTTGCCGCTATGGCGCTGATTTGCCCTATGCGCTTCATTTCGTTTTCCGCAACCTGCCTGCCGAGGCCCGTTGCGACGTACTCTTTTTTATTGCCGCCCGCATTTTTATTGCCGCCCGCCTCGCTCCCAATCGGCCCGGCAATCGGCTCTATCCACTTTTTCTTCAGCGCGGCGTTGATCGCGCCGTACAGCGTGCCCGCGCCAAGAAGCACCCTGCCGCCGGTTTCGCGCTCAATGAACTGCATGATGCCGTAGCCGTGGTTTGGGGAGAACATGGACAGCAATACCAGAAACGTCGTTTCCGTGAGCGCGCCGCCACCGATATGATCGCGCATTTCCGTCACCTCGCAACATATTACGTTTACTGTATTATATCAGTAAACGTAATATGTTGTCAAGAGGTATTCGCGCCGGAATTTGCGATGGAATTTGCGATGGAATTAGCGCTTAAACCTTGAACGCTTGAACACTTGGCGAGAGTTGACGACATTTGGCGGCACTTGACGGCACGAATCGGGCAACCGAAAAAGGCGCTCGGAAAAGATGAAGCGTGAAGCATGCGCCGCCGCAACGGTGCCAGCCGCCTGTACGTCAAAAAAGCACCATGTGGCCGGCCGCCCTCGATTTCACGTCGCATTAGTGTGCGCGGATCGCGCCCCGCGTGTAGTCTTGGCCCGCCTCCATGCGGCGGGGGTTGCCGGCAAAAGCCGTGGCGTATATGTCGGTCGCCCTTGCGTCCAGCTCCATGAAGGCGCGCTGGCGAGGGTCCGCCGATCGCTTCAGATGCGCGAATTTTGTGACGACGGGCACGGCAGGCGCGACAGGCGCGGAAAGCGCGGCAGATGCGACAGATGCGGCAGGCGTAACAGCTGCGGCATGCGCAGAAAGCGTAGCGCTCATGGGGCTTGCAACGTGCGCGGCGCTTTCTGCGCACATGGAGTCTGCGGTGCGCATGGTGCTCGCGACGGGCGCCGCAGACCCGCGCTGGCGGGCGGCCTGAGCGAGCAGCGCCTGCCCGGCCGGGCTGAAGCCGAGCGCGCGTATGTACGGCGGGCCGCTGTCCAAGTCCAGCCCGGCGAGCGCGCCGTTGTCGAATCCCAGCAGTATCCGCGCCAGAATACGGCGAATCCGGGTTTTGGGATAGCGCTTTGTGCTTATGGCCTCGATCAGCGATTCATAGCCGCTGTAGCTGCGGGCCGCCCGCGCGATCCGGTTCTCGAGGCCCTCGCCGACGTCGCCGTATGCCGCCAGCCGGCCGGGCGGCATCCTCCTGATGGCCGAGAGCAGCTGGATGAAATAGTCGCCGTCGAAAATCGGCCCTGCCCCGTCCGCGATGAGGGCTTCGAGGATGCCGGCGGCAAAGTCGGGCATCAGCGCCGCGATCTCGCGCGGCAGCC
>JAISFK010000238.1 GCA_031263625.1 Clostridiales bacterium | reverse complement strand
TGGCTATCTCAAAAGCCCGGAGGACAATCACAGGCTCGTCGCCGACCCGGTTGCCGGGGCCAACGTCGCGAGGATGTTTGAAATGGCGGCAGGCGGCAAGGGCGTCAGCGCGATAGCCGAATGGCTGAACACGGGCGGCGCGCCGGCCCCGCTGCACTACGTTCATTCTATCGGGGTCGCGACGGCAAAGCAGGCTTCCGGAAGCGCCCATTGGACGAAAGCCGTCATTTACTCCATGCTGAAAAACCCCGTCTACACGGGCGACATGGCGCAGGGCAAAGGCAGATGCCGCCGGCACGTCCAGGAGCGTTTGGCGCGGAGCGAGTGGGTCGTCACGCCGAACACCCACGAGCCGACAGTCAGCCGGGAGCTGTTCGCCGAAGTGCAAAAGCTGTGGGAGGGCAACAAGGAAGCCCGAGCCAGCTATAAACGCCACAACGACAACATTTTCCTTCGCAAAATCTTCTGCGGGCATTGCGGCTACGCGATGCAGCGCCAGCGCTGCAAGCACTCGGCCGGGTTCAGATGCTCGACAGAGCGGTCCCACGCCAAGGGCGACTGCCGCGTAGTGTCCATCAGCGAGGGCGCGCTGAAAGAAACGCTGCTCGCCATGCTCCGCAAGCAGGCGGAAATATATGCCGGCCGCGCGGCGGCCGCGGCGGAGCCAAAGCCCGGCGGCTCCGAATTGAGGGAGGCGCAAGCCGAGCTTGAGCGCTGCGGCGGCTTGCTGAAAGGGCTGTACGAAAGCCTTGCCAGCGGCGACATCACTGAGGGCGAATACCGCGAATTGAAGCAGGGCTATGAGGCCAAATCCGCCGCGCTGGCCGACAGGGCAAAGCGGCTTCGAGAGGCGGCGCGGGCGCAGGCCCTGGAATCGGCCAGGCGCGCAAAAGCCGCCGGCAGCATCGGCGCGCTGGGCTGCACGGCAGACCTGACTGCGGAGGCCGTGGACGCCCTGATTGACAAAATCCGCGTTTTTGAGGACAGGCGCATTGAAGTCAGGTTTAAGTTCAGCGACGAAACAGCAATTTCAGATGGGGGCGCCAAACCCCTGGGAGGGCGCGGGAAATGAGCAGATACACCATCGCCAAATACATCAGGCTCTCCATTGAGGACGGGAAAACGGACAGCCTGAGCATATCGAGCCAGCGCATGATTCTTGACCGGCACATCGAATCCCTCGACATGCCCGGCGCCGAGATTCTGGAGTTCGTGGACAACGGGCGCTCCGGGGTCAGCATGGAGAGGCCCGCCGTGCAGGAGCTTCTCGGCCTTGTGCGGAGCGGCCGGATCCAGGCGGTGGCGGTCAAGGATTTCAGCCGATTCTCCCGTTCGGCGCTGGACAGCGGCTACTTCATAGAGCAGGTGTTCCCGCTCTACGGGGTGAGGTTCATCTCTGTCGGCGACAGCTTTGACAGCGACGACTACAGGAACGACACGGGCGGCATCGACGTGGCGTTCAAGTTCCTGATGCACGAGTATTACAGCCAGGACCTTTCCATAAAGGTCAAGTCCGCCAAGCGCATTCAGATGAAGCGCGGCGAGAATATCGTCGCGAACGCCGTCTACGGCTACATGAAATCCGGCAGCGGCAAATGGGAGCCCGACCCGGCTGCCGCCGAAGTGGTGCGGCAGATTTACAGGCTCGCCCTTGAGGGACAGCCCACCGCCGCAATCCGCGGCTGGCTCTGCGCGTCAAAGATTCCCGCGCCCCGCGAGTATGCAGAACTGAAACGCGGCAAGGACATTCTTCCGGCATGCCGCTGGGAGTCGAAGGCGATTTGCAGAATACTGTCAAACGAGCAGTACATCGGCACGTATATAGCAGGCAAGCAGGAGCAAAAAGCGGTTGGCTCCAACAGCAAGAATACGGTTGACAGGCCGGATTGGATAGCCATCCCCGACAGGCACACGCCGATCATAAGCAAGGCGGACTTTGCGGCGGCGCAGGAGATTCGCGGCAGATACAGGCATTCCCGGACGGCGAAGCCGCTTGGCAACCCGCTTGAATCCGGCGAACTGAGCTATCGCCGCAGGCGCATGGTGTCCGGGGAGCGCCCCGTGGCGGCCGCGATTTACGGCTACGCCAAGACAGAAGGCGGCGGGCTTGAAACCGACGAAGCCGCCGCATGCGTCGTAAGGGTAATTTTTGGGCTTGCCGCGCGGGGCGAACCCGCCAAGGAAATCGCCAGCAGGCTCGCCGGGCGCGGCGTCCCCAAGCCAAGCGAATACAAGAAACTGGCCAAGGGGCATAATATTGCGCCGACATGCGGGTGGAATGGCGGCAGCGTGGAGCACGTCATCAACAACGAGCAGTACACAGGGGCGTATATAGCGGGACGCTATCTGACAAACCCGGATACCGGCAAGATTTATCGCACGGCAAAACAGGACTGGGTTGTCATACCCGATATGTACCCGGCAATCGTGAGCAAGCAGCAATATGATGAAGTCCGCGCCGTCCTCGCGAAAAGCCGCTATAAGTGGAAGAATATGGCTCAGCGCGATTATCTGCTGCGCGGCAATATCCTAAAATGCGGCTGCTGCGGTTTCGCGATGACTTATGACGATCTGCTCGACCCGGTTTACCGCTGCCAGCATACTGCGGGCGACCGCAACGCCGAGTGCCGCGGGCTGAAAGTGCCCGTGCGCGGCCTGGACGAAACAGTCCTGGCGATAATCCGCAAGCAGGCGGAAGTCGTGCTGAACTCCGACAGCCTGTCCGAACTGCGCAAGGCCGGCGCGGGCGGCAAGATGGCCGCCGACTTTGAAAAAGAAATTGGCGAGTGCGTGGCGGAGCGGCAGCTGGCATACGAGCAGTTTGTCACCCGCGAGATTGGCCGCGACGCCTACTTCGCGCTCAAAGCGGGCTGCTCGGAAAGGATTGAAAGGCTCAGCAGCCGGATGGCCGTTCTCAAGCAGGCGGAGCGCGACATGCAGTCCGGCGAAAAAACCGCCAAACTCGCGAAACAGGTCGTGGGCGGCGCGCTCGCCCCGCGGGAGCTTGTGGAAACGCTCGTTGAAAAGATTCTCGTGTTTCCCGGAAACAGAGTGGAGATTCAATGGAAGATTGCGGACTTCGCGGCAACATAATTAAGACGAACGGAGATTGCAAGAAGTGAAAAAGGATATGGATATGGGAAAGCGGCAGCCGCGGTCTTATTGCCGCTTTGCCCGCGCCGATGGCGCGCCGATTGAAAAACGAGCCGAAACAGCAACGCGGATTGCCGGTTCTGAGGGCCGCAAGGCCGGAAAGACCGTGCTGTACTGCCGGGCGGCGAACGGCGGCATGGACGCCATCGATCTGCAGCTGAAAAGGCTGCGCTCGTATGCGGAGCTGAACGGATACTCCGCTTGCGCCGCCGCATGGGACTGCAACGCGAGCGGCGTGTCAATGGAACGGCCCGCGCTGCAAAAGCTGCTATCCGATGTTCGCTCCGGCGATGTTGGGCGGGTAATCGCGTGCGACACCGCGAGGCTAGCTCGGGACACCATCAGATTCCACGAACTGGCAAGCCTGTTTGCGGATTGCGGCGCGGAGCTGATCACCGTTGCAGACGGCAGGCTTGTGCCGCCCACAGCCGAAATGGAAACGCTCCGAAAAGCGCTTGAAGAAGCATGTCGCGCTTAGGCTGCTGCGATTGGCGAGGAACTATACTGGCGGGCAACGACACTTGCAGCATTGTTCCTGAAAGAAGCCCGCAAGCACCCGGCGCGCCACCGCGCCACATTCTATGCTGACGAGCATTTGAATTTTCCATAAACGCGGGTCAGCAATACTCGTTTCCTCTGTCCGGCCGCAAATTGCGGTCGGTATTTCCAATCGGACACGAGTATAAATTGGCGCGAGTCTCGCCACATTCCAAGTTGGTTGGATAAGAACAAAGCGCGGCATCCTGCTAATCCAGATGCCGCGCTTTCTTGTTGTCCAAAAGACAACTCGTCAATATGCACAAAGAAATACATCTGAAATTTGTAAGATTTTTACGGCTAAATTTTTATTCGCAGCTTGCATTTCTCGTCGTTTCCGACCTGCCGCTCGGCAAGCCGGATGGCGGCGACGCGGAGGCGAGAGGGGAAAAGGTACTCGCGCAAATGGCGGCTGTGGGCATCTAGCAGTAGTAGAGTGGGCTTTAGATAGCAACAAGGAACGCAATAGTTGCCATTCTTAAAATTTCGACTCAATTTGCTCGGCTTAGTTGTTATTCTCTCGATTGCAGTTGACATTCAAGCCACATTCTTGCTATAA
>JAISFK010000155.1 GCA_031263625.1 Clostridiales bacterium | reverse complement strand
GGCGTGCCCGTCTTGAACCAATAGTACGCAAATTCCTGTTCCGCAAATGTGTTCAGCACGCTGAACGGGTTGAACATGCCCTCGCCTCGTTTCGCGAACCGATACCCGTCGTAGCGCTTCTTCATCTCGGCCACGGCTTCGTCGTATGTCATGCCGTCATGCTCCGCCAGCGCTTCAAGCTCCGGCTTGAAATTGTCTTCCAGCTCTTTCGCGGATATGCCGCAGACGCCGGCGTATCGCTCGCTCATGCTGATGTCGCGCAACATGTTCAGGTCGCTGAACGCGCTGACCTTGGAGAACTTCGTCACGCCCGTCAGCAGGACAAAGCGCAACCATTCGTCGGCGCCTTTCAGCACGCCGTAGAAACCTTTCAGCGCGCTCCTGATGTCGTCGTTCGGCTTCCCCTGCTCCATCGTCTGCGTCAGCGGCCTGTCGTACTCGTCTATGAGCACGACGGCTTTGCGCCCCGCGCTCTCGCAAGCCGCTTGTATTAGATCGTAAAAACGCACTGCAACAGTCTTCCCGGCTGTTTGCCCGCCCGCGCCCCACTCCTTTTCAAGCCGGCGCAAATTCGCGTCCAGGCTTGATTCCAGATCGCCCACATTCCCGTATGACTCCACATTCAAATTGATGTGGAGCACGGGGTATGGCGTCCACTCCTTTTCGAGCTTTTCCATCGCCAGCCCCTCGAAAAGCTCCTTCTTCCCCTCGAAGTACGCCCTCAGCGTGGACAGGAGCAGGCTCTTTCCGAAGCGCCGGGGGCGCCCGAGGAAGAAGTATTGCCCCTCGTTGGCCAGCTCGTAAACCCACGCCGTCTTGTCTACGTAGGCGTATCCGCCTGTTATTATGCTCTCGAACGTCTGCATCCCTATCGGCATCTTGCGCATGCCCATGTCCATAACCGCCTTTCGCGCGCGCTACGCCCAGCTACGGCAAAGATTCCGCGCGCCGCAACAGGCGCGTCAACCGCGGCAGCCGCACTTGCGCGCCTGCCGCGCCCGATAAATCTTTTGCCGCTCGCATAAACAAATTTCTCGCTTGCCTTGTATTGAGAATAGTATCAGTGTACCACAAAAGCAATAAAACTGCACTAAAACTCAAAGCGCGATTTTCCTTATTTTCCCAACCACTTCAAAGCCGTCCGATATCTTGACAAGGCCGGCCCGCAGACAGAATTTATGTCAAAGCCGAAGTTTTCAAGAATGTCCCTGTACTCGGGGCAACTACGCGCGTGGAAGGCGACGTTGTCCCTCATCGCGCTCGCGAATGTGCCGTCGGTGGGACGCAAATCGTATATGTTTTTGGACAGAAACAGCTTTCTTCTGTATTTCATGATTTCATGCCGCCCTCGCTCCATGCCGAAAGCCGAACAGCGGTTTTGTTGACCTCTTTTTTTAGCGCTTTTCGCATGAACTTAAAAGCGTTATCTGATATAATCTGGTATGACGGACTTGCGGATTGAGCGCGGATTGAGCGCGGGTTGTCATCCGGACTGAAACTGAAAAGCCGCCGTGCAGCGGCCTTGGAGGGCGCATTGCCAATAAACATAAACCGTTTTCAGAGAATACTCGAGGACATCGCGTCGGACATTCCCGATGACTTGCTGCGCGAGCTGAACGGCGGGATAGTCCTGCTGCCGGAGGCAAAAAGGCACCCCAAGGCCAAAGACGGCGACCTTTTTGTCCTGGGCGAATACCGCGTGCAGATACCGGGCATGGGCAGGTACGTGGCTATTTTCTACGGCTCGTTCAAAAGGGTGTTCGGACGCGCCATGGCGAACGGCGACGTCGCGGCCCTGCGCGCCGAGCTGAGAAAGACGCTGCTCCACGAGCTCACGCACCACCTGGAATCGCTGGCGGGCGTCCGCGACCTCGAAATCGACGACGAGCGCAAGATAGCCGACTACCAGCGGGGCGGGCGCGACTAGCCGGCAGGGGGCGCGGCCGGCCAAAGAGCATGGGGCATGGTCGGCCAAATGGCGGGCATGATCGACCGGCGGGCGGCCGCGACTAGCCAAAGAGCGGGCGCGACTGGCCGCCCGCCGCTCGCCAGCCACTGGCCCCTGGCGCCGGCCCGCCGTGAACTCGCCAGCCACGGGCCACTGGCCCCACTGGCCGCTGGCGCCGGCGGCGGGCTTCACAGCGGGGCGCTGTTGCGCCACTGTTGCGGCGAGCTCCCGTGCAGCTTTGCGAACTGCGCGCAGAAATAGGACGGGTTGGCATAGCCGACCAGCTGCGATATCTCGCGGACTGTCAGGCCCGGATCGCGCAAAAGCCGCTCGGCGCGTCTCATGCGCTCGCGCGTCAGGGCTTCCAGGATCGTGTCGCCGGTGTGTTTTTTATATACGCAGCGCAGATAGTTGGGCGAATAGTTGACCGCATCTCCCAGCTCGTCGATCGAAAACGCGCGGTGGCAGTTCTTCTCAATGTAGCCGTTTATTTTTTCCGCCAGCATGGCGCGAGCATCTGCCTGAAGCGCCCTGGCGCTGTCCTCGGCCATTTCCTCGATGTGCGCTGTCGCGACGCTTTTCAGCAGCGCGACGCTCTCGATGCACAGCAGGCTGTTAAAAAAGGCGGGCTTGCGCCAGATGCGCGCCTCCGCGACGCTGGGCGGGAGAATTGGCGCGGCGTACAGCCGATCTAGGAGATTCATGGTCTGATCGTGCAAGTTGGCGGCGCACGGGCTTGCGTAAAAGCTGTCCATGAGCCGCCGTATATCATGAACCCGCCCGTGCCGGACGGCCTCCAGCAGCATGGGCAGAATCTGCGCCGCGTCCAGCCGGGACCCGCATGGCGCAAAGGGCTCGCATGGCTCGCGGGAGCTGCCCGCCTCCACTGGAGCGCCGAAGTCCGGCAGGTTTTCACAGCAGATCACGCTCCCGGACCCGCTGTAGTACACATAGTTGCCGCAGCGCCGCTCCAGCCTGAGCAAGGTTGCGGGTATCGCGGCGAGTTCCACCGGCTCGCTGTGGAGGCAAGCGGTGACAAGCTCCTGCAAGCCCGGATCTTCGCGCTTCCAGGCGCGTATCTGCGCTCCGGCGTCCCGCGCGGAGATCAGCGCGTATTTTGCCTCCCCCGCGCGCACCATAACTCCGCCGGCGTCGGCGGCCAGCCGCCCGAGCGCCTTTTGAAACTCCGAGAGCGCGAAGATCTCAGTTTCGTCCACGCTCGCAAAGTATTTAAGCTCGCTGACTGACAGAAAGGCGAGATGAAAGAGTTTTGCGCCCGGAAAGCAGACCTCAAAGGAGCGCTCGAGCGCGGCGCGATATTCTGGAACCGCGCCCGCGTGAACGAACGCGCGGCCAATCCAGTCCGCAATCATCGCCCTGCACAGGCAGAGCTGGCTGCGGTCATCGTCGCACCTTTTTTTCACGGTGCGCAAAAGCTCGTGGATCTCGCCCAGCTTCGCGGGGTTCGCCAGATAGTCCGTTGCGCCCGCGCGAAGCGCGGCCTTCATGTATTCAAGCTGGCTGTGCCCGCCCAAGAGGATGACGCGGGTTCCCGGATTGGCCGCGCGCGCAATTTCGGGCACCCTGGCGCCGCCCGCAAACGGCGGACGGGCGTCCGCGATCAGGACGTCAGGCTTTTCGCTTTCCAGCTTGGCCAGCGCGCCATCCCCGCTTTCGGCGGCGACGACGCAAAAGCCGAACGACGCCCAATCCACATATCGTTTAAGCCGCTCCAGCTTTTGGCGCTTGCTGGCCACGAGCATTACCCTGTACATGGCACCCCTTTCTCCATGCGCCTGCGCGCCGGCCTGGCGTGGCTGCCGTCGTGTCCGGCGCCGGCCGCGCGCGGCCGCAGCCGCCGCAGCTGCCGCAGCCGCATAGATTTGACAAAATATGCATTATTATGATTATTATGAAACAGCTAAAGTTGCTTGTCAAGCAAAGCGGGTTTATGATTAAATATGCCAAAGCGGGCTATATGCCCGCAACCCAAGCCGGAACGGGAAAGCGCGGCTTGCCCGTTCCGCGCGGGGCGCCGCGCCCGCTGGCGTTGCGCCGCCAAACGCGCGCCTCGCGCGCCCCGCCTGCGGCGCCCCGCAATCTGCGTCCGTT
>JAISFK010000152.1 GCA_031263625.1 Clostridiales bacterium | reverse complement strand
GCGCCGCGCAACAGCTCATGCGGCGCGGCGCGCTGGCCCGCCTGCGCGGGCAACGCGGCCTGCGCGGCCTGCGCAGGTTGTTGCGTAGGCTGCACAGGTAATTCGGCCTGCGCGGGTTGTTGCACGGGTTGCACAGGTTGCACAGGTTGCGCTGGAAATTCGGCCTGCGCGGGTTGCGCGGGTTGCGTAGGCTGCGCAGGTAATTCGGCTTGCATGGGCTGCACAGGCTGCATGGGCTGCGCTGAAAATTCGGCCTGCGCGGGTTGCACAGGCTGCATGGGCTGCATGGGCTCCACAGGTTGCGCAGGCTGCGCGGCCGGAAAGCCGCCGACGCTATCAAAGCTTGCGGCGTCGCCACCGTATTCGCGGCCGCTGCCGGCGCCAAAGCCATCGACGCTCGCGCCGCCGGCGCTGCCGCCCGCCGCGAACTCCGGCGCGTTTTGCGGCGCGACGGAATTGCCGTCCGGCTGCGGAACAGCCGGGCGCACATGCGCCTCGCTCGCCTGGGCGCTCGGCTGAGCACCCGCCCACGCGCCCGCTTCGCGCGCAGGCTCCGGCGCCCAGACGCCCGCTTCCGGCGGGCGGGCCGCTTCCGGCGCCCAGACGCCCGCTTCCGGCGGGCGAGCTGCTTCCGGCGCCTGGCCAGCCGCATAATCCGGCGGCACCCAGCCGACCGCTTCCGGCGCCCGGCCAGCCGCTTCCGGCGGGTGGACCGCTTCCGGCGGAGGCGTGGCGGCCGGCGCATCCGCATAGCCTAATCCGGCGACGCCGCCATCATAATCTATATTCACGCCGTTGCCGCTATTATAAGCGGCTCCAGCGCCGCTGACGGCACTGACGGCGTCGCCACCGTATTCGCGGCCGCTGGCGGCGCCAAAGCCATCGACGCTCGCGCCGCCGACGCTATCGCCGCCGTTGCCGCTATTATAAGCGGCTCCAGCGCCGCTGACAGCGCCGACGGCGCTGACGGCATCGCCGCTGCCGTTGCCGCCGCCCCCCTGCCCGCCGTATTTGCCGTTGCCGTCGCTGATATTTTCAGACGCAAAACCTTCTGTGCCAATATCCGAGCCATTGATGTCAGCCATAATCATGTCCATTCCTTTGAACGCAAACGAAACTGTCCGTATAGACATTATTCTACAACATTCTACGACAGCGCGCAGGCGAATTTTATGAATATATTGTGAATATTAAGGGCCATATTAAGAGCCATATTAAGGGCCGTCCGCGCGCCTGAGCGTGAACTCGAACGTGGTCCCCTCCCCCAGCCTGCTGAAGACGTGTATCTTCTGCTTGTGCTCGTTTATGATGTTGCGGATGATCGAGAGGCCCAGCCCCGTGCCAGTCTTGTCCTGCCCCCTCGACTTGTCCGACTTGTAAAACCGCTCCCATATGGACTTGAGCTCGTCCTCCGCGATGCCTATCCCGTCGTCCGAAACGCTCACGCGCACGGCCTCCCTGTCCTCCCTGACGCCCACGCGGATCTCCCCGTCCTGCCGCGAAAACTTGATGGCGTTGTGCAGGAGGTTGTATATGACGCGCTCGATGCTGTCCTGATCGGCCTCGACGTGCATGCTCTCGCGGTCAAAGCTCGCGACTATCCTGATGTTTTTCTCCTCGATGAAGCGCACGAGGCTTATGACGCAGCGCCGCATGGTTTCCACGACGTCGAACCGCGCCATGCTCAGCCGGTATTCGCCCGACTCGAAGCGCGCCATGTCCAGCAGGTTGTTCACGAGCCGGTTCAGCCGCTCGGTTTCGTCCCTGACGATTTTCAGGTAGCGCTCCTGCCGCTCGTGCGGGATCGTGCCGTCCAGGATGCCGTCCACGAAGCCCTTGATGGACGTCATGGGCGTGCGCAGCTCGTGCGACACGTTCGCGATAAATTCGCGCCGCGCGGACTCGATGTTCTCCAGCTCGACGACCATGTGGTTGAACGTGCCCGCCAGCTCCCCTATCTCGTCGCGCGAGTCTATGTTGATCCGCTCCGAGAAATTGCCGTTCGCTATGACCTTCGCGGCCTCGTTGATCTTGCGGATGGGCTTCGTGAGGCGCCGCGAGAATATGAAGCCGATCACGATGGATATGAGCGCGGATATGAGCGCCGCCTGCAGCGCGCTCCGCAAAAAGCTCATGCGCGCGTCCTGCACGAGCGGCATGGGCGTGTGTATGGATATGACGTACACGAAGTCGCTGCCGTCCGCGAGCGTGATGGAGTATTTTTTCTGCATGTTGAGCCATGGGTAGCCCGTGTCGCGGAATATGCCGAAAAAGTCGCCTATGCTCTTTTCCGACTGCCCGTCCGTCAGCTGGAACGCCCTCTGGTACAGCCGCTCGTCGCTCAGCTGGTACGACGGGCCGCCGCCCGAAGGCTGCGCGCCGTCGCTCGGCGCGCCTTCGAGCGTGAGCCTGCTGCGCACGGTCGCCGTCGTGGCCCTCATGGAGCCGGACGACGCGAGCAGCAGCAGCCTGCCCTCCTCGCCGATCAGCATGACGATGGACTCGTGCAGCTCGCCCGTGCGCTCCATGGCCATCCTCAGCTGGTTCGTCGCGGTGCGGCTGGACTGGTTGTCAAGGTAGAGCCGCATGAATATGTCGATATTGTCCGCCGCGTTTTCTATGTCGTTTTCCTTGTCGCGCGAGATCACGCTGTTTATGAACAGAAAGAACATGGACGTCTCTGCCGTGAACGCGACGATGACGATGACGATGAGGATTGCGATCTGCTTGCTGAATATGGTCTTGAACATGGCCTTTTAGCGAACCTCGAACTTGTAGCCGACGCCCCACACGGTCTTGAGCTGCCAGATCTGGCCGGGCGTCTCGATCTTCTCCCGGAGCCGCTTGATGTGGACGTCAACGGTGCGCGAGTCGCCGAAAAAGTCGAAGTCCCACACGTGCTCAAGCAGCTGCTCGCGCGTGAAGACCTTGTTCGGGTTGCTCGCCAGAAAGAACAGCAGCTCCAGCTCCTTGGGCGGCAGCTGTATTTCGGCGCCGAACAGCTTGACGGTGTAGTTCGTCTTGTTGACGACCAGGTTGGGGAACACGACCTCGACGGCGCCGGACTCCTTGTGGTCGTACCTGCGCAGGACGGCCTTGATCCTCGCGACGAGCTCCTTCGTGTCGAACGGCTTCACCATGTAGTCGTCCGCGCCCAGCTCAAGGCCGAGCACCTTGTCGAACGTCTCGCCCTTCGCCGTGAGCATGATGATCGGGATGTTGGACTTTTTCCGGATCTCGCGGCACAGCTGCCACCCGTCCATGCCCGGCAGCATGATGTCGAGCACGACAAGGTTCGGCGCGTATGACGAAAACTCCTCCAGCGCCCGGTCGCCTCGGTTCACGGTCAAAACGTCGTAGCCTTCCTTTTCCAGGTACAGCCTGATCAGCTCGCATATGTTCGCGTCGTCGTCCACGACAAATACCTTTAGCTTGTCCTGGCCCATCGTATCATAATACCTTTCTATTCGCTATTCTTATATTTATTGAATCTAAACATTTATTGAATCTAAACATTGAACCTGAACAGCGTCACGTCGCCGTCGCGCATGACGTAGTCCTTGCCCTCCGAGCGCACGCGCGCCTTCTCCCTCGCGGCGGCGTATGAGCCCGCCTCCATGAGGTCGTCGTATGCGACGATCTCCGCGCGTATGAAGCCGCGCTCAAAGTCGCTGTGTATCTTGCCCGCCGCCTGCGGCGCCTTCGAGCCTCTGGCTATGGTCCACGCGCGCACCTCCTTCGGCCCCGCCGTCAAAAAGCTGATCAGGCCCAGCAGGCTGTAGCTCGCGGCTATGAGCCTGTCCAGCCCGGAGCTGCTCAGGTTCGCGTCCGCCAGGAACAGCATCTTTTCGTCCTCGTCGAGCTCGGCGATCTCCGCCTCCATCTTCGCGTTGATCGGCAGCACCGCGGCGCCCTCCTTCCCCGCCAGCTCCGACAGCTCGCGGAACCAGGCGTTTTCGCCGGGGTTCCTGATCCCGTCCTCCGACAGGTTCGCCGCGTAGAGCACGGGCTTCGCGGTCAGCAGGAACAGCCCGTCGAACAACCTTTCCGCGTCGCGGTCGCGCTCGCGCTCGGCCAGGCGCGCCGGGACGCCCTTTTCCAGGCCGGCGTATATGCGCCGGAGGAACGCCAGCTCGGATTCGAGCTTCTTGTCGCCCTTGAGCAGCTTCTGCGTCTTCTGGATGCGCTTGTCCAGCGCCTCCATGTCCGCGAAGATCAGCTCCAGGTTGATCGTCTCGATGTCCCTGAGCGGCGAAACGGAGCCGTCCACGTGGACGACGTCGCCGTCCTCGAAGCAGCGCGTGACATGCACTATCGCGTCCACCTCGCGTATGTGCGCCAGGAACTTGTTGCCCAGGCCCTCGCCCTTGCTCGCGCCGCGCACGAGGCCCGCGATGTCCACGAACTCGATGGTGGCGGGCGTGACCTTTTCCGGCGCGTACATGCCGGCGAGCTTTTGAAGGCGCCCGTCCGGCACCGCCACCACGCCTATGTTCGGATCGATGGTGCAGAACGGATAGTTGGCCGCGTCGGCGCCCGCTTTCGTCAGCGCGTTGAACAGCGTCGTCTTCCCCACGTTCGGCAGCCCTATAATGCCAAGCTTCATTGGCCGGGATTCTCCTTGTCTTTTGTCTGCTTGCGCGCGGCCGGCGCCAAATGGCAGCGCAGGCGCGCCGCTCCGCTCCGCAGCTCAGCCCTGCCGGGCGGCAATGCAGGCCCGCAGCTCGGCCTCGCCCAGTATCCCGCCCATGTCGATGAACAGGGCGGGGCGCTCCCCGGCCAGCAGGACGCCGGCCAGGTATCGCCTGTTGTCCTCCGTCGCCGCGCAGGCCGGAACCGGCCTCAGCGCGTCGCCGGAAAACTGCGCTATCTCCACGACCCTGTTCACGGCAAAGCCCAGCTGCGCGCCGCCGGCGTCGGATATGATGATCTTGGCCTGGGCGGTGGCCTCCGTTTCCCCAAGGCGAAATCGCCTGTTGAGATCGACCACGGGAATCCTGCCGCCGCGAAAGCCGCACGCGCCGACAATGCACTCGCTCGCGGGCGCCTGCGCGAGTGCGGATGCGGGCGCCTGCGCCTGCGCGGATGCGGGCGTCTGCGCCTGCGCGGATGCGGGCGTCTGCGCGGGTGTGGGTGCCTGCGCGGGTGCGGGCGCTTGCGCGGGCACGCCGCCGCGCTCCGGGCCACTCCCGCGCTCCGGGCCACTCCCGCGCTCCCGGCCGCTCTCCCGCTCTCGGCCGTTCCTCTGCTCTCGGTTGATCGCCCGCTCCCAGCCAATCCCCTGCTCTCGGCCGTTCCCTCGCTCCGGGCCACTCCCGCGCTCCTGGCCGATCGCCCGCTCCGGGCCGTTCCTCTGCCCTCGGCCGATCGGCCGCTCCGGCCCATTCCCTCGCTCCGGGCCGCTTTCGCCATCCGGGCCACTCCCGCGCTCTCGGCCGATCGCCCGCTCCCGGTCAATCCCCTGCTCTCGGTCAATTCCCTGCTCTCGACCGTTCCTCTGCTCCGGGCCGCTTTCGCCATCCGGCTCGCAATCCGGCTCGCGGCCGCCTCCGCGCCCTAGCTCAGTCTCGCCGGCCGACCCGCCTCCCGGCTCGCGGCCGCGGCAATCCGGCGCAAGCGCGTATGCGGCTATTTCGCTCACGGCCATCGCGTCGGTTGCGCACACCGTCCCATTAAGCTCGAATATAAGCGCTCGCATAATAAAT
>JAISFK010000116.1 GCA_031263625.1 Clostridiales bacterium | reverse complement strand
CAATTTCAACGCGGTTCTCATTCGCCACGGCAGGCCGACGGTGAGCGGGATGAAGCTGAACAGCATGATGGTGGAGGCGGGCTATCTTGAAGTGGCGGACGGCGTCAAGTTGCCCACGCAAAGCGGGAAGGAGCTGGGCATAACCGCGGTCGAGCGCCATTCGGCCCGAGGGAGCTACACGCAGTGCCTGTTCGGGGCGGACGCGCAGAGGGCATGTCTCGAGCTCGCGATTGCGGAGCTCGCGCTCTCAGGCGAGGCAGAGTAGACCGGAATAGCGCCCACCCGCCCGCCGGGCCGCCGCTCTTTGCCTGCCCTGCCTCAGTTGCCCGCGCTCGCGCCGGCGCCCGGCCCGCCCAGCGCCCTGCCGATCAGCCCTGCCACCATTGCGGCCTGAATTGCGATCCCCTCGTCCGTGAAGTGCGAGCTGTCTTTTTTGTACTCCGGCCTGCCTTCCATCGCGGCATACAGATCGCTTACCGCCAGCCCCATCGATTCCGCGATCTCGCGCACCGCCGCGTTGCGCTCCCGCACCTGCTCGTTGCGCGCGCCGTAGAGCGCGAGATCCGCGCGCTCGCTCGCGGGCGTCGATGTGGCCAGAGCGACGAGCGGGCAGCTGGAGAGCAGGATGTTCGCGATATAGCGGAGCGACGCGCGGTAGTCGCGGATGCCGACATGTTGCCCGTGGAGCCCGTTGTTGAAGTGGATCAGCCGATAAGGGTACTGGGCAAGCATATAGTTCACTTCCATGGCGAGCATGGGATCGTCGATCCCCTTTGAGGTCGTCAGCGAGTCCACGAGGCATATGCCGCGAAGCTTTTCCTGGACGCCCTTGCGGTAGTCGCGCGCGATCGAGTCGCCGATCAGCAGCGCGCGGCCGAGCTCGGCGTTGTCCGCTTCTTCCCACCAGATATCGGCCCACTCGTATTTTTCGCGCTTCATATACTGACGAGCATTTGAATTTACCATAAACGCGAGTCAGTAATACTCGTTTCCTCTGTCCGACCGCAATTTGCGGTCGGAATCCCAATCGAACACGAGTATAGTTGCCCTGCCGGTCGGCTTGCGCCGGCCAAATCGCCGGCCAAATCGCCGTCCAGCGCGACCTTGCCGCCCGCCGGCACGGATATCGCGACCTCTTTCCCGCGATAGCGCACGGCGCACTCGGCCGCGCGCGCGGACTCGATCACTGCCCCCGAGAGCCTGTTGTCCGCCCACTCCATGCCCACCGTGAATCCGCCGCGCGCCTTCATCCCCAGCACGCGCCCGCGCCGCCACGAGCGCGGGATCGCGGGCAGAAGCTCTATCGCGCCGTCGTGCGACTGCAGCAGCATTTCGGCGATGGCGGCCCCCCACCCAAAGATCGCGTCAATCTGCCAAACGCGCCTGACCAGCATGTTCGCGCCCAAGCCCTGAGCCATTTCGCGCATGAGCCCGTTGCACGCGGCGTCGTCGCGGAAGCGCGCGTTCAGGCTGGCATACCACGCGCCCGGCCAGTGGCCGTTGTGCCCGCCGTGCTGCATGCGCCGCTGCATGGAGGCTCGCGCCGCGTCGAACAGCTCCGGCGACGAGGACGCGCTGATCACGCTGGAGGGGTACACGGCGTACAGATGCGAAACGTGGCTCATGCCTGGCGTGCATTCCTCGTAGTCCCTGTCCCACTCCTGCAGCTGCCCGTGCTTCCCGATTTGGAACGGGCAGAGGTTCTCCAGCACTTCGGGCAGGCGCGGGTCAAGCTCCGCTTCCAGCCCAAGCAGCCCGGCGGCCTCCCGGAGGCGCCCCAGCAGCTCGCGCGCGATCGCCAGATCCATCGTGGACGCCCGGCAGATCGCGCTCACGTCGTCCCGGCTCGCCGAAAAGCGGTTTCCAGAGCGCACCTCGCCGAGCACGGCCCGGATGGAGCCGTCCTTGTAGAAGAACTTGTTTTCGGGCGACGTGGAGGGGGCGGTATAGTAGAAGCCGTCCTCGCCCTTCACTGCAAAGTCCAGCAAAAACGCCGCAGCCTCCTTGTACACGGGCCACACCACGTCCCGCAGATAATTTTCGTCGCGCGTGTAGTCGTAGTGCGTCCACAGGTGTTGCGCGAGCCAAAAGCCGCCGAACGGCCACCAGGCCCATGAGGCGTCTTCGCCGGCCACGCCCGCCATGCGCCACAGATCGGCGTTGTGGTGCGCGACCCAGCCGTTCATGCCGTACATCTTTTTCGCCGCGAGCCTGCCGCTGTCAGACAGCTCGCGCACGAGATCGCTCATGGGCAGATGGCACTCGCTCAGGTTGTAGGGCTCCGCGCCCCAGTAGTTCATCTGCGCGTTGATGTTCGTAGTGTAGTTCGACGCCCACGGCGGCTGCAGCGACTCGTTCCATATGCCCTGCAAGTTCGCCGCCTGCGTGCCGGGGCGGGAGGACGCGATCAGCAGGTAGCGGCTGTACTGCGCCACGGCGGCGAGCAGCGCCGGGTCCTCCACGCTGGCGAAGCGCTCGAGCCGCTCGCTCGTCGGCAGCGCGTCCGTTATTGGCTCGCCCAGATCGATGAAAAAGCGCCCATACAGCCCCCTGTAGTCGCCGACATGATCGGCGAGCAGGCTCTGGTAGGGCTTTGCGGCGGCCGCCCCGACGATGGCCGCGCACTCGCGCGCAAGGGCCTCAGTGTCGCGGCCGCGCCGATTTCTGTACCCGGCGTAGTCCGTGGCGGCCGCCAGTAGCACGACGGCTTCCGTCGCGCCCGTGACATAGACGCGCATGGCGTCGCGGCTGACCGCCCCGTCCGTCGAAACGACGCGCGCCACGCACGCGAACCGCACGGAGCCGGAGTCCTCGTCCGCGCGATACACGACGCGCGGGTGGAAATACGGCCTGTATGGCTCGACGCGGTCGGGCGCGCGCCCGGTTATGCTCGCCTCGCCGTCGGCTAGGCGCTGCTCGTGGCGAAGCGGCGACGAAAGGCTCATGGCGAAGTCGAGCCGCCCGCCCTTGGCGGTCAGCCGCACCGCGAGCACGTTGTCCGGCCGGCTCGCGAATATCTCGCGCGCGTGGGCCGTCTGCCCCCGCGCGTAGGTTATGCGCTCGACCGCGTCGTCGAGCGCGAGCTCGCGCCGGTAGTCCCGGCACGGGTCGAGCTCGTTCAGCAGGGTGCGCCGCTGGGGCATGTTGCGCTGGTCGCCGCTCTGGCCTACGGTCAGGTGCAGCCAGCCCAGCGGCATGTACGACTCGGACCAGTATCCGAGCATGCGGTCGTTGATGAGGTTGTTCGCCTCCTTGAGCTGCCCGCCCATGGTCAGCCTGCGGGCTTCCTGGAAGTTCTCGAGCGTCCCTGGGTTGATCTTCTCCGCTTCCTGGCCGCTCCACAGCGTGTCGTGGTTGATCAGGATCGCCTCGTATGAGGGATCCCCGAACACGGACGCGCCCAGGCTGCCGTTGCCCAGCAGGTGCGCGTCCTCGAACAGCTCCGCGGGCTTGTTTTCAAACAGGCGGTAGCCTTCCGCCATAAATGTTTCGTCCATAAATTTTGCGCCCCATTCTCGCTCTCGCTTAGTTTGCGGGCGCCGCGGCATAGCGGCGCCCCTGTCTTTGTCCTTGCCATGCCCTTGCCGTGCCCCTTGCCATGTCCTTGCCATGCCCATTGCCGTGCCTATCTGCTGAGGAAAGACTGGTACGCGTCGTCGGACATCTTGACGTATTCCTGCAGCTGGTACTTGTCGAGCTGCGCCTTGTAGGCGTCCCAGTCGGTGTCAAGGCTGAGAGCCCCCGTGATGAACTTGACCAGCGTTTCCTTGCAGTAGTCCGTGATCTCCGTCTCTATGCGCGAGTAGTCCGAGATCTGGCCTTCCGGCACCGTCAGGCGCGGCAGGCTGATATCGACGGAGCGCGCGACCTCCGCGTATGGGATCGTCTGCTTGAAAAGCTGGATCTCCGTGCCGTTGCTGATGTCCGGGTCGCGCCAGTCCTGCCCGGCGACGACGCTCTCGCGGTGCTCCTTCGTGTTGATGGACGGGATCGTCTGCGACCAGTCAACGTTGTTGTAGTACGGGTCGTCCTCCGGCGTCTTCAGCACAGCGATGTCGGCCTGGTTGCCGTTGAAGTCCAGCTCGCCCGGCTCGGCCTTGCGCCATTCGATCCCCTCGCGCCCGCGCCTGAACAGCACGCCCTCGTCGGAGTAGAACCAGTCGAGCCACCGCACGATCAGGGCTGGATTTTTCGCCTTGTTCGTGATCGCGAAGTTGCCTCGGATCACGTCGCGCGTCAGCGAGTAGTCGGGCGTCGTCACGAGGCCGGACGGCCCTTTCAGCGGGGGCATGATGTCGTACTGCGTCCATATGTCCGTGTCCCCGTTGAAATTTTGGTACGCCGTAGCGTATGCGCCGATGGCGGCGTGCGGGTAGTTCGCGACGTTCAGCGTCTGGTTCATGTCCGCCGTGTTCGTGAACGCCTCCGGCGAGATCAGCCCTTCCGCGTAGAGCGTGTTCAGGTAGCGCAGCCCCTCGCGGTAGCCGTCCGTGGCGGGCGTGAACTCGAGGTGGCCGCCTTCGACGGCGAAGCGCGATTCCGGCTCGTAATACGTGAAGGCGTTCATGAGAAAGCCGTCGATGTCGGCGTGCCAGCCGCTGGAGGCCGCCATGAGCGGGATCTCGTCATTGGGGTCGCCGTTGCCGTTCGCGTCCTGCTCCTTGAAGGCTTTGAGCGCCGCGTGGAACTCGTCCGTCGTCGTCGGCATTGCCAGGCCGACGTTCTCGAGCCATTGGGAGTTGATGAACATTTTCTGCGAATAGTTGCAGTGGAAACAGATCGATATGTACGGGAACGAGTATATCTCGCCGTTGTCCTGGGAGATCAGCTTGCGCGTCATCGGATACTCGTCCAGGCGCTGCGCGAAATAGACGCTGTTTTCCTCGAGCAGCTCGTTGAGCGGCAGTATCAGCCCCTGCGACGCGTACATCAGCTCCTCCGTCGCGGTCAGGTTCCTCGTGTCCATGCCCGCGATCGCGTCCGGCAGGTCGCCGCTCGCGAACACTATGGAGCGCTTGTCCTGCCAGCCGTCCCACGGCACTGTGATCCATTCGATGTGGACGTTCGTCATTTTTTCGTATTCCTCGTCCGTCCAGCACGTGTCCGGGTTGGCCGTCCCTATTGGCGGCATCATGATGGAGAACGTCTCCTGCTCCTGCACGAGCGGGAACACGCCGGACGGGTTCATGCCGGATTCGCCGGCGCTGTCCGCGCCTCCCACGCCGCTCTCGGCACCCGCCGCCTCCTGGCCCGCGCCCTGCGCCGTCGGCTCCGCCGGGGCGGCGGCCGATGTGGCGGCCGCCTGCGTGGTCGCCGGCGCGCCCGTGCCCGCGCCGCCGCACGCGCCGAGCGCGCCGGCGGCAGACAGCGCGAGCGCCGCGACTGCCGCGATTGCGATGATTCTCTTTGCCATTGATTTTCCCATAGATTTTCCCTCCGCGTAATTTGATATATTTTCAGCCCTTCAGCGCCGCCGCCATCGGCAGCCTGAAAGGTTGTTGCCGTCAGCCTTTCAGGCTGCCAATCATAATGCCGCGCGTGAAGTGCTTCTGTATGAACGGGTACAGCGCGAGCACCGGCAGGCTCGCGCAGACGATAGTCGCGTATTTGAGCGCCTCCGTGATCGCCATCATCTCCGCGTCGGACACCTGCCCCGTCGCCTCGACCATCTGGCTTTGGTACTGCGCGCTCGTCATGATGTTGCGCAGCACGAGCTGCAGGGGGTACTTTGACTGCGAGTTGATGTATATCAGGGCGTCGAAATACATATTCCACAGGCCCACGGCGTAGAACAGCGTCAGCACCGCGATGATGGAGCCGGACAGCGGGAGCACGACGCCGAAGAACGTGCGGAAGTCTGACGCGCCGTCGATCTCCGCCGCCTCCAGCAGCTCGGCCGGGATCGTGTTCATAAAGAACGTGCGAGCGATGATCATGTTGTATACGATCACGGCGTTCGGCAGGATCAGCGCGAACATCGTGTTGATCAGCTCGAGATTGCGGACGACCAGATAGGTCGGGATCATGCCGCCGCCGAACAGCATAGTGAACGTGAACAGGAATATGAGCGGGCGCCGCCCGGCAAGGTTGCGGTATGACAGGGGGTACGCCGCAAAGACCGTCAGGATCACGCTGAGGAGCGTGCCGCAGCCCATGTACAGCAGCGAGTTGCGGTAGCCCGTGGCGATCGTCCTGTCGCGAAAGACGTAGAGGTACGTCCTGAACGTCGGCTCCACCGGCAGGAACGTCACCCTGCCGTTGAGCACGGCGGACGGACTGCTGACGGATCGGCTGATCACGCTGACGAGCGGGAACAGCACCGCTATCATGAAAAGCGCCAGTATTACCGTGTTCGCGGCGTGGAAGATCACGCCGCTCGCCCCGAGCCGTATGGCCTCGGGCCTGTTTTTTCTCGCTTTCGCCGCAACGGACGCCCGCATGGCGGTTCCCGCCCTTTCCGCCCCGCGCTGCCCGCCGGGGCCGTTCTTTTCGCTCATGCTGTTCTGTTCTCAATTCCTATACTGACGAGCACTTGAATATACCATAAACGCGAGCCAGTAATACTCGTTTCCTCTGTCCGACCGCAAATTACGGTCGGAATTCCCAATCGAACACGAGCATAAATGCAAGCTTCTCGTTCAGAACAGGCTCGTTTCGCTCGCCTTTTTCGCAATCTGGTTCGCCGCCACGACCAGCAGGATCGACACGACGGAGTTGAACAGGCCGATCGCGGCCGAGTAGCTGTACTGGGCGGAAGTTATGCCCATGCGGTACACATACGTATTTATCACGTCCGCCCGTTCGATGTTTAGCTGGTTCTGCAGCAGGTACACCTTTTCGTAGCCGACGTTTATGACGCTGCCGCAGTTCATGATCAGCAGCATGGTCGCCATGGGCATCAGGCTCGGCAGGTCGATGTAGCGTATCTTCTGGAATATGGTCGCGCCGTCGATCCGCGCGGCCTCGTACAGGTCGGGGCTGACGCTCGCGAGCGCGGCGAGGTATATGACGGCGCCGTAGCCGGTTCTCTGCCACAGGTCGGATATGACGTATATGGCCGGAAAGGCGCTCGGATCCGCCATCAGGTTCACCGCCGGCAGGCCGAGCATGTCTCGGAAGCCGTTCAGCATGCCGCCGCGCATTGCCAGAAACTGCATGATCATCGACGTGACGACCACCGTCGATATAAAGTAGGGAGCGTATGTGACCATCTGAACCGTCTTGCCGAAAATGCGCCAGCGGCACTCGTTGATGGCGAGCGCCAGCACGATTGGCGCCGGAATGTTCGCGAGCAGCGTGAAAAAGCCGATGGTCAGGGTGTTCGAGAGCAGCCGCCCGAACTGGTGCGAGCTGAAGAAGTTTATGAAATGCTTCAGCCCCACCCAGTCGCTCCCCGAAAAGCCTTTTGCGGGGCTGTAGTCGCGGAACGCAATCTGCACGCCGTAGATCGGCACGTACTTGAACGTGATCAAGAGCGCCACGGGCACGGCCAGCAGGAGGTACAGCTGCCAGTGCTTGCGCGCCAGGTAGCGCGCGCGCCTGCGCTTTTTTCGCCTCGCGGCGCGCCTGCCGCCGATGTCCGCGTTATGGCTCTGCATATCTGACATATCCATATCCATATCGTCGCCCAAACCTTTTCTATGTATCGTATCTTTTATGTTATGTTATGTATCGTATCCTTTATGTATCGTATCCGCGCTTTGTTCATTTAGCCAGATTCAATATGCCGCATTAGCATACAATTCATCCGTTTGCGCAGAAATTGCGCGATAAGTGAATGAATTGTATGCGGCAGGCGGGCGCGCAATGGCAAGAGCAATAGCAGGGATAGCCATATATTGTCATACATTGCTATTTGTTTTGACTTCTTTCTTGTAGTAAATTATAATATTGGCATGGCCAATATGAAGAATCCCGACTATGGCGCGGAAGCGCCCGAATACGGCGCGGAAAAGCCTGCGCGCGGTGCCATCGCCAGCACTGGCGATGGCGATGGCGTTGGCGTTGGCGCGAAAAAAGCGGAAGCGGCGTTTCGCGGCAAGGCCCTGCTCGGGCGCGTGTCGAACCTGAACATGCGCACGCGCCTGCTCGTTTCGTATCTTTTCGTGCTGCTCGTCCCGCTGATCATAAGCAGCTTCGCCTTTTCGCGGGCGTATGAGATAGTCGAGCGCAAGGAGCAGGAAACGCGGCAGATGCTCCTGGGCGAGTGCATGTTCGCGATGAACGCCGACCTGCAGCGCATCGACGCCTTCCTCATCGAGCTGAGCCAAAACCCGACCGTCATGCGCGCGATGTCGCTGCGCGGGCGCCCCACCTACGGCTCGAAGGACGTCCCGCTGATCTACAGCCTGCAGAGCGTCCTCAACTCGTTTTCGATATCGAGCGGGCTCGGCAGCGATTTTATCCTGTATTTCAACAGGGCGGATCTCGCGTATTTTTCGAGCGGCGTCACATACGGGGCGAGCTTTTTCTACAACCACGGCATATCATACCGCCCGTTCAGCTTCGATGACTTCAAGGCGTCCATTCTTGACGTCTATCACAAAAAAACGGCGATTGGCAACGTGGAGCTGCTGGATCGCCGCAACCCCGCGCCGTCTGGCGCGGCAAGTTCCGGCCAGCGCGGCCTGCTCTACGTCAACTCGCTTCCGCTGCACAGCGGGGGCGCCGAGGTGCTCGGCACGGCCGTCGTGATGATCGGGGATCGCATCACCGGCGCGCTGAACGGCATACCGGTGTCCGAGGCCGGGTGCGCCTACATCGCGGACGCTGAGCAGAATGTCCTGATCGGGGCGTATGGCGAGGATTTTCAGCCCGTGGCCGGGCCGCTGCCTTTTGACGGGGACAGGGGCAGCTTTTACAGCGTCGCGGGCGGCCAGGGCGGCGCCATGGCGGGGGATGGCGGCGGCGGCGCTGCCTGGCAGGGCGGTGGCGGCGATGCAGAGCTGGGCGCCGGCGGCTCGGACAGAGGGGGCGGCGCGGGCGGGGGAGGCGGCGCCGGGGGCAAGAAAATGCTCGTGTCCTACATCCGCTCGGACCACAACGGCTGGTATTATGTTTCCATGTCCCCCACCAGCGACATCATGGCGGATCTGAACGCGTTCCGCTACATGGTGCTGCTCGGGGCGCTGGTGCTGCTCCTGCTCGGCGTGACGCTTTCCGTCGCACTGAGCGCGGGCAACAGCAGGCCGTTCACGGACGCCCTGCGCGAAATGCGCGAGAAGTTCGGCGACAGCACGTTCCGCAACCTGAGCGAGGGCATCGGCTACATCCTGCACCGCGACGAGGCCCTGTCCGCGACGCTCAAGAACCAGCTCGCCGCCATGCGGGTCGCGTTTTTTGACCGGCTGCTGCACGGCGCGTTTTCGCGGATGCAGGACATTGAAACCGAGGCCGGCTATCTCGGCATTGACGTGGGCGGGCGCATGTTCTGCGCCGTCGTCATGGGGCGGGCTGGCGCAGGGGCCAGCTCCGGCGCGGAGGGGCTGTTCGGCAACGACATGCTGCAGATGACGGCGGACGCCGCTATGGGAGGCCATCCGGGCCTGCGCGGCTACACGCACCGGTTGCAGGACGAGCGGATCTGCGCGCTGGTCTGCTTTGCGGGCCAGTCCGAGCGGGAGAACGCGGAGGCGCTTGACGCGCTGCTGGCGCGGATCATGGCCGAAGCCGAGGAGCACGGGCCGGCCGGCGTCGCCTGCTCGGTCGGCAACATGCGGACGTCGCTCGCGGACGTGCCGATATCCTTTTCGGAGGCGTGCGCGGCGATTGGCGGCGCCGCCCCGGCAGAGCGCGGGGGCGGCGGAGCGCGGAAGATCCGGCGCTACAGCGGCATGGACTACGCGAGCACGGAGTATTTCTATCCGGACGAAATAGAGACGAAGCTCAGGAACCAGATCGCCAGCGGCAACAGCGACGGCGCGCGCGCGACGCTCGACTACATTTACAGCGAGAACTTCGTCATGAGGCGCATATCCTCGTACACGGCGTACTGGCTGTTTATGAACATGCATACGAGCTTCGTGCGCATCAACCAGCAGCTGCGCCTCGGGCTTCGCCCGCCCAGGGCGTTCGCCCTCAAGCCGGACAGCCTGGATGTCGGCGCGGAGTTTGGCGGCCTGCGCGAAAATTTCGAGCTGCTCGCGCGCGCGGCCGCCGAGATCCCGAGGCCGGCGAGCCCGATAGGCAAAATAGAGGCGTACATCCAGGAGCGCTACGCGGACAGCAGCCTGTCCGTCAGCGCGGTGGCGGGCGAGTTCAGCTTTTCGGACTCGTACTTCTCGCAGCTCTTTCACAGCAACACCGGCCAGACGTTCAGCAAGTACCTCGAAACGCTGCGGATCAACGCGGCTGCGGCGCTCATACGCGATTCCTCGCTGAACATCGACGAGATATCCCAGAAAGTCGGCTACAACAACGCACTGTCCTTTCGCCGCGCGTTCAAGCGCGTGATAGGCAAGCCGCCGTCGGCGTACCGCTGACGCCGCCGGGGGAGAACGCCGGAACAGGCAGGGAGGGCGCCCCGCGCGACAGGCTTGCGGCGGGCTTGTTGCGCGGGCATTGGCGAGCGCGGCGTGGCTGGCGGCATTGGCGACTGCAGCTTTTGACGGCCCCTGTGCAGCGATCTGACGCGCGCGGATGCGCAAATTAAATGATATAATGGTGCAGGCGGGCCATGAGCCGCGAGTTGCAAAAAAAACGGCTGGCTGGCGGCCGCAATTTCTATTTCCGGGGGGGAGTGCGGGATGGATTATTTGGGCAAGGAGATCGGCAAGCTGGGGTTTGGCCTCATGCGCCTTCCGATGGCTGGCGACGAGGTGGACATGGAGCAGACCATAAAAATGGTGGATCTGTTCATGGAAAAGGGCTTTACCTATTTTGACACGGCGTATGGCTACATCAACGGCAAGTCGGAGGTTGCGGCCGGGAAGGCGCTTGTAGAGCGCTACCCGCGCGAGAGCTTCCAGCTCGCGACGAAGCTGCCGGCGTGGGCGGGGGCGAAGACGGCGCAGGAGGCCCGGGACATGTTCTGGACGTCGCTGGAGCGGACGGGCGCGGGCTACTTCGACTTTTACCTGCTGCACAATCTGGGTGCCGGCAGGACGGAGGCGTTCGACAAGTTTGGCATATGGGACTTTTTGAGGGAGCAGAAGCGGGAGGGCCGGATCAGGCATCTGGGCTTTTCGCTGCACGCATCGGCGGACTATCTGGATGAAATGCTGAACCTGCACCCGGACATGGAGTTTGTCCAGCTGCAGATCAACTACGCGGACTGGCGCAGCTCCACCGTGCAGTCCGAAAAGTGCTTCGAGGTGGCCAGAAAGCACGGCAAGCCCGTGATTGTGATGGAGCCCGTCAAGGGCGGGGCGCTGGCGAAAATACCGGAAGCGGCCGCGAGCGTCTTGAAGCAGGCGAACCCGGCTGCGTCGCTCCCGTCGTGGGCGATCAGGTTCGCGGCCTCGCTGGACGGCGTGATAACGGTGCTCAGCGGCATGTCCACGCTCGCCCAGATGGAGGACAACCTCTCGTGCATGGAGCGCTTCGCGCCGCTGAGCGCG
>JAISFK010000080.1 GCA_031263625.1 Clostridiales bacterium | reverse complement strand
CTCGTGTTCGATTGGGAATTCCGACCGCAATTTGCGGTCGGACAGAGGAAACGAGTATTACTGACTCGCGTTTATGGTAAATTCAAATGCTCGTCAGTATACATGGCAAAGGAAGGCTTGGCGAGATGGCAAACAACGGTTGCGGCGCCGATAGCATAGCGGTGGCCGGCGGCATAACGGCGAAATCCAAAATATACGGCGTCATAGGCCACCCTATCGCGCATTCGCTGTCGCCGCAGATACACAACACGCTTGCGCGCGAGCTGGGCGCGGACATGGCCTACCTCGCTTTTTCGCCGAATCCCGCCGACATACGCCTGTCGTTCGAGGGCCTGTTTGCCGCCGGGGTGCGGGGGCTCAACGTGACGATGCCGTTCAAGGGCGATGCGTATGCGTTCGCGGGCGCGCGCCACCCGGAAACGGACTGGTTCATGGCCGCCAACACGCTGGTCGCGGGGGGCGGGGACGGGCTTGTCCATGCCTACAACACGGACTTCCGCGGCTTTGCCGACGCCTTTGAAATGCAGGCGGGGAGGTCGTTCGACGGGCTGAGCGTGCTGATGCTCGGCGCCGGCGCGTCGTGCAGGACGCTGGCGTTCGCGGTCGCCGGCCGCAATGCGCGCCGCGTCGCGATAGCGAGCAGGGATCGCGGGAAGGCGCGCGGCATTGCCGACCATTGCAGGGAGCGCTTTAAAAAATGCGATTTTGAGAATATTTGTTATTCAGACGGCGAAATGTATGATATAATAGCGCAAAGCGACGTTATCGTGAATACGACGCCGGTGGGCATGGATCCGGCCGAGGATGCCTGCCCCGGCGGCATTGAGTACGCGTTTTCGCCGTCCCAGTGCGCCGCCGACCTGATATACAGCCCCAGGGAAACGCCTTTCCTGCGCAGGGCGCGCATGGCGGGCGCGACCGCGATTAACGGGCTGGGCATGTTGATATGCCAGGCGGCGCTGGCGTTTGAGCTGTTTACGGGCATAAGCGTGCCGGAGGGCCTGCTGAAGCGGATGTTTCCGCTGTTCCAGCAGTATGCCGACGCGCGCGGCGGCGGCGACGGCTGAGCGCGCGTTGGCGTGGCGATGCCGGTTGCCAGTGCGGCGGCGATGGCGCAGGCGGGCGCGGCAACGGCGGCTGGGCGCGCGGGCGATGGCGCCGGTTGCCAGTGCGGCGGCGATGGCGCTGACGGTGGCTGGGCGCACTGGCGATGGCTGGGCGCGCGGGCGGCGGCGCAGGCGAGCGCGACGGTCGCGCTGTTTTTGACGAAAGGGCGTTTTGACGAAAGGGGAATCCATCATGCCAAACCTGAAAAACCACATGGAGGAAGTTGTCTTCAATCAGATGAAATATGTCCTTGAAGACGTAAAGATGTGCAAGTGCGAAAAATGCCAAATGGACATCGCCGCGATCGCGCTCAACGAGCTTCCGCCCAAATATGTCGTGACGGAAAAGGGCGTGCTTTTTTCAAAGATCGACTCGCTGCAGCAGCAGTTTGAGATTGACGTGACGGCGGCGATCATCAAGGCCGCCCAGATCGTGAGGAAAGCGCCGTGGCACGACGTCGCGGCCAAAGCGGGCGGCGCAGGCGCCGCCGCCGCGGGAGCCGCGGGCCCCGCTTCCGGCTCTGGTTCCGGCTCTGCCGCCGGCGGATGACAGGTTCCGGCGCCAGGCGTTTCGACGCCAGGCTCTCAGGCCCCCGGCGGCGGGCGGCGGGCGCATGTGTCCGCTCTCATGCGCTTGCTGGCGCGGCATGGCGACGGGCGATGGGCGCCGGGCGACGGGAGCGACGCGGGACAGGCGGCGGGCGCACGCGCGAGCGTATGCAGGCTGAGGCTTGTGCTTTCACTCTCGTTCAGGCTGAGGGCATGCGGGCGCTGGCGCCCGCGCGGATTTTGCCGCAGCTGGCGGCCAGCAAAATACATTAATTCAAATCGTGGAGGGTTGCTTTATGATCAGTGCCGGCGAATTTAGAAACGGCGTGACGTTTGAACTGGACGGGCAAGTGTTTCAGATAGTCGAATTTCAGCACGTGAAACCGGGCAAGGGAGCGGCATTTGTCCGCACAAAGCTCAAAAACGCCATAACCGGGGCGACTGTCGAGCGCACGTTCAACCCGACGGACAAGATGCAGAACGCGGTCATCGAAAGAAAAGACATGCAGTACATGTACAATGACGGCGAGCTGTATTATTTCATGGACACGGAGACATTCGACCAGATCCCGCTGAACAAGGAAACTGTCGGGGACGCGCTCAAGTTCGTGAAAGAGGAGGTCGTTGTGAAGATCCTCTCCTACAAGGAGAACGTGTTCGGCATTGAGCCGCCCTATTTCGTCGAGCTCAAAATAACGCAGACGGAGCCGGGGTTCAAGGGCGACACGGCGACCGGCGCCACAAAGCCCGCGACGCTTGAAACGGGCGCGACGGTCAAGGTGCCGCTGTTTGTCAACGAGGGCGAGGTCGTCAAGATAGACACGCGAACGGGCGACTATATGGAGCGGGCTTGATTGGCGGAGCGATTTTCGCGAACAACCTTTCCGCGAGTGCGGGAAGGTTGTTTATGCTATTCTCAATGCCAAAAGGCAGAGGGCTGAAAGGCTTGTATGGAGATTGACCTGAACAGGGCCGCCGCCGGGGACGGCGCGAAAGCCGCCGCGAGAGCGGCGGGGGCGAAAGGCGGGAGCGGCGCTGCGGGCGCGAATGGCGCCGCCGGAGCGACGGGCGTTGCGGAAGCGGAGGGCGCCGCCGCGGGCGCGAAAGGCTCTGCGGGCGCGGAGGGCGCCGCCGGAGCGGAGGGCGCTGGAGCGGCGGGCGCCGCCGCCGCCGGGGATGCTTTCGCGCTGTCCGGCATGACCATAAACACTGACGCGATCGCGCAGATTGCGTCAGTGGCCGCGCAGGGCGTCAGCGGCATAGTGGCGCTCGACGCCGGGCTTTCCGGCAGCGTCGCGGGCGCGATCGGCAAGGGGGGCAAGACCCCCGGCGTCAAAGTGAGCGTGGACAAAAAAGAGATAACGCTCTCGATAAATGTCATTGCCGCATTTGGCGCGGTAATCCCGGAAGTCGCCTGGAATTTGCAGGAGCGGGTGAAAGCGAGCGTCGGGGAGCTTACGGGCATCAGCGCGCTCAAGGTGAACGTGCTCGTGACGGGCGTGAGAATGGCGTGACGATGGCGCGGCGGCGCCCGCCGCATGCGCGGGCGCATGTCGAAAAGCCGCGCGGTTGCGCGGCGGCGCCTTTGGGAATGTGACCATGTTTTTAGGGAGAAGCCAATATGAGCCGCAAAATGTCCAGAGAGTTTTCCATGCAGATGCTATTTCAGATGGAAATCCAAAAAGAGGACAGGGGCGAGCAGCTGCTCACAGCTTTTGAGGAGAGCGAAAGCGAGTTCTCGCAAAAGGACAGAGCGTACATTGAAAACGTAGTTTCGGGCGTGTTCGAGAATCTGCCCGGCATAGACGGCCTTATCGAGAAAAACGCGAAAGGCTGGAAGCTGCAGCGCATGTCTCGCATAGACCTGTCCATCTTGCGGCTGTGCCTGTACGAGATCATGTACAGGGACGACATACCGTTCACCGTGTCGGTGAACGAGGCCGTCGAGCTGGCGAAGAAGTACGGGACGGAGGACTCCGCCTCTTTTATAAACGGCATACTGAGCAATGCCAGCCCGGACGCGCAAAATCCGCCGGACGCCGCAGGCGAAAGCGGCGAAGGCGAGGGCGAGGGCAAAAGC
>JAISFK010000473.1 GCA_031263625.1 Clostridiales bacterium | reverse complement strand
CTCAGACCTTGACATGCGGCCCTCAGACCTTGATATGGGGCTCTATGATGCCCGGCGCCTCGTCCGAGATGTCCGGGATGTCCGCGATGTCGATGTCGTCGATGGCAAATCCGGGCCCGCCCGCGTCCCGGCCCGCCGCGCCAATGGGGCGCGCGTCGCTGTACGTGGGCAGACTGCGCGGCCTGGCCGCCGCCTTGAGCAGCGCCGCGTTCAGCACCTCGTCCATGCCGGACACGGGCACGAACCGAATGGCCGACTGGACGTTGCCTGGGATATTTTCAATGTCCTTGCGGTTTTCCTCCGGCATGATCACGGTGTCGATCCCCGCGCGGTGCGCCGCCAGCACCTTCTCCTTCAGGCCGCCGATCGGCAGCACCCTGCCGCGCAGCGTGATCTCCCCCGTCATCGCCACGTTCTTCCTGATCGGCCTCGCCGCCAGGGCGGACACCATGGCCGTCGCTATCGTGATGCCCGCCGAGGGGCCGTCCTTGGGGATCGCGCCCTCCGGAACGTGTATGTGGATGTCGCACTTGCTGTAAAAATCCTCGTCTATGCCCAAATCGCCGATCCGCGAGCGGATAAAGCTGACCGCCGCCTTCGCCGACTCCTTCATGACGTTCCCCAGCTGCCCCGTCAGCTCGAACTTGCCGCTGCCCTTCATGACGTTGACCTCGACGTTCAGCGTCTCGCCGCCCGCCTCGGTCCACGCCAGCCCCCTCGCGACCCCGATCTCGTTGCTGGCGCCGACCTTGTCGTAGCGGTACTTGCGCGCGCCGAGGAATTTCGCGAGCGTCGCGCTCGTGACGCGCACGCGCTTCTTCTCTTTCGCGACGAGCTGCCTGACCGCCTTCCGGCAGACCGACGCGATCTCGCGCTCCAGGGCGCGCACGCCGGACTCGCGCGTGTAGTAGCCGATGATGTCGCGCACCGCGGCCTCGTCGAACCTGACGTCGCGCTTCGAGGCGCCGTGGGCCTCAAGCTGCTTGGGGATCAGGAAGTCGAGCGCGATCCTGAGCTTTTCCTCCGACGTGTAGCCGGAGATGGGGATGACCTCCATGCGGTCGAGCAGGGGCTTGGGGATCGCGTCCGCGTTGTTCGCCGTGGTCACGAACAGCACGTCGGACAGGTCGTAGGGCAGCTCGATGTAGTGGTCGCGGAACGCGAAGTTCTGCTCGCCGTCCAGCACCTCCAGCATGGCCGACGCCGGGTCGCCCCGAAAGTCGCTGCTCATCTTGTCGATCTCGTCCAGCAGGATGAGCGGGTTCCGCGTCCCCGCCTGCTTGAGCGCGGCGATTATGCGCCCCGGTATGGCGCCTACATACGTGCGCCTGTGCCCGCGTATCTCGGCCTCGTCGCGCACGCCGCCCAGCGACATGCGCGCGTATTTCCTGTTGAGCGCCCGCGCCACGGACTTCGCGACGGACGTCTTGCCCACCCCCGGCGGGCCCACGAGGCATATGATCGGCCCCTTCAGCGTGTTCTTGTACATGCGTATGGCGAGGTACTCCAGGATGCGCTCCTTGACCTTTTCGAGGCCGTAGTGGTCCTCGTCGAGCACCTTCTCGGCGACGGCGATGTCGCGCATCTCCTCCGTCCTCTCCGTCCACGGCAGCTCCAGGATCCAGTCGAGGTAGTTGCGGACGACGGAGCCCTCGGCGAAGCCCGGCTGCATCTTGGCCAGCTTGTCGGCCTCCTTCAGGGCCTTCTTCTCGACCTCGTCCGGCAGCTTGAGCTTGGCTATGCGCTCCCTGTACTCGTCGGCCTCGGCGCCGAGCCCGTCCTTGTCGCCCAGCTCGGTCTGTATGGCCTTCATCTGCTCGCGCAGGTAGTATTCCTTCTGGTTCTTGTCGATCTGCTTGCGGACCTTTGCGCCGATCTCGCGCTCGACGCCCATCACCTCGACCTCTTTGGCGAGTATGCCGAGCAGCGCCTCGAGGCGCGCCACGGGGTGGAACGCGCCCAGGATCTCCTGCTTCTGCTCCGCGCGCAAAAAAATGTTGGCGGCTATGATGTCCGCGAGCTGGCCCGGATCCTCGACGGACATGATGTGGAACATGGACTCCGGCTGCAGCTTGTCGCTGAGCTTCGCGTATTCTTCGAGCATTTTGTACGCCTGGCGCTTCAGCGCCTCTATCGCGACGCTCTTGCGGACGCGGGCGGCGCGCCGGTCCTCGGCGACCTCCGCCTGAAAATACGGCTCGACGCTCACGTAGCCTGTCGCCTCCGCCCTGCACAGCCCCTCGATCCTCACCCGTATCGTGTCGGACGAGATCCTGACGAGCTGCTTGACCTTCGCGACCGTGCCGACTTTGTACAGGCCGTCCGGATCCGGGCTGTCGTCCCGCGCGTCGGCCTGGGTCACGAGGAATATCTTCTGATCGCCCTCCATCGCCGCCTCGAGGGCCTTCACGGATATCTCCCTGCCCACGTCGAAATGCAGCTCCATCTGCGGAAACACCGTCAAGCCGCGCAACGGCAAAACCGGCATAGTCTGCCTGCGCGCCGCTTTTATCCTGCCTGCCATGCCATCAACTCCCTCAGTAGCAGTCCTGCCACATTGTATCATAAAATATCTCAGCGCGCCGCAAAGCATCTCGGCGCATCACAAAATATCTCAGCGCATCATAAAATATCTCAGTGCATCATAAAATATCTCAGCAGCAGTTTTGCCACATTGTATCATAAAATATCTCAGCGCGCCATCATCGAAACGAGCGTCACGAGCAGCACGATGCCGACGACTATGGACAGCGCCACGACGGCGACGGTCCCGATCCCCTTGAAGTCCTTCGTGATGGTGGGCTTCGATATGAGCGAGTTCCTGCCCCTGAACACGTCCAGTATGTGCTTCAGGTTTTTCTCGCTGTCCGATATGCCCGCGCCCTGGTTCGCGTACAGATAGGCGAAGTTCTTGAAAACCAGCTTGAACTCCTTGGGGCTGAACTGCGAGAAGAAGTCCACGACCGCGTTGTTGAACTTCGAGTAGTCCTGCCCGCTGAACGCCTCGCTCCGAAACGCCCACTTGACGAAGTTGCACGACTCGCCCTTGTTCTTGTTTTCGTTTATGTAGCCGAAGATGTCGCCGAAGCGCGCCTCGCCGTCGTCGTCCGTGAACACGGCCACGATTTTGTCGTAGTTCCCGGAGGATATGAGGGGCGCGAGCAGGCGCCTGACGATCTCGCAGTAGCGCTTGTAGGCGTGCGGCCCCTGGGCCTTGAGCGCTTTCAGCGACTTGTCCATGACATACTGCGAGTCCGAGCAGACGAAGCCCTTGAGCGCTTCGAGCGCCTTGTACTTGTCGTCCGCCTTCAGCGCGTCCGAGTCTATTTTCAGCGCCTGGAGGCTCTCGACCGTTATGCTGTCCCCCGTCAGCGAGTCCAGCACGATCCTGTCGATCGCCTCCAGCAGGCCGCGCACGAAGTCGAATATGACCCGCCTGTCGTCGCTCGACCCGGCGTTCCGCAGGAGGTATTCCATCCTCGTGTGCATCTTCGCGCCCTCGACCGCCTTGTCCTTCGTCGCGGCGAATATCTTCTTCGCGCGGCCGGCGAACGCGCCGGCGATGGCGGCGTCCTTGAACACGCCGGGGTTGTTCGCCCACCAGAACTCGATCTCGTCCACCAGCTTGGCCGGCGTCGTCGCCGCCTCCAGCCTTTTCATCGCGTAGTGGAACAGCACGCCGTCGAGCGCGCCGCCCATCGTCTCGTTCAGGCGCGCCTGTAGCTTCTTGAATATGCGGGGGCGCGCGTTCAGCAGGGAAAACAGCTCGTCGATGTAGTCGATCCTGTCTGCGCCGCGCGCCGCGGCCACGCTGTCGGCGCAAAAGGACACCGTCTGCTCGTCGATGCCGTTGTCCTTGGCGTTTTCCGCGTACAGGGCGATCTGCGACATCACGGGCGGCGCCGTGAGATACCCCTGCCGCGCTCCCGTGTCCGCCTGCTCCTGCTCCATGATCCTCGCGAACACGTCCTTTATCCTCGGCGCCAGGACCGCGCTCTTCTTCGTGGCGCTCTGGGCGAGCGCCGTCATGACGAACTGCCGGTGGTCCTTGTAGACGTCCATGTTCTGGCCGTCGCTGATCAGCCAGAAGGCCGCCAGCGCGTTCAGCGTGTCGATGTTCGCGGGCGCCTGGCCGGCGGCGGCCGCCGTGAAGTCGAAGAACGCCTTTTTGGCCGATTTCCTGTACTGCCAGGCGGCCGACAGATAAATGGGTGCCGACAGGTCGGATTCGCTTTTCGCGGGCTTCCACAGATCGTTGTTCGCGAAATCGAACACGTACTCGCCCAGGCCGCCCCGCGCCGTGTAGGACGCATAGTCGCGCTCAAGGAAATAGAGGTTCACGCGCGGCAGTGAAACGCCCGTCCTGACGTATGTGGCGAAGCCGAGCTTCTTCCTGTACGAGTACGGCAGCGCGGCTATCAGGAACTTGAGGATGCAGCGCGCCGTTTCGTAGAGCTTGCCCGTCTTGACGTTCGGGACGACGTACACGCTCTTGCCCTCGCGGATGGCGGACATGAGCGCCGCGAGCATGGCGCCGAACACGCTCTCGTTCACGCCGTATTTGAGCAGGGCGAGGTCGCCGTTGTCCAGCCTGCAGCCCTCGGCGTCAAAATGCAGGCTGGCCAGCTCCGGCAGGTTCGTGTCGTGCTGGTTCTCGTAGCCGGACCGGAAGTCGGTCACGTACAGGAGGTTCATCATGTCCGGCACGAGCTCGGCGGCCTTGGACGGCAGCAGCACGAGCTGGTGCGTCAAAAACGAGTCCCCGGAGGCGGATCCGCCCGGAGCGGCGGTGCCGCCAGCCCCGGCTGCGCCCGCGCCTGTGCCCGTTCCCGCGCCGCCAGGCCCTGTTGCTCCAGCGCCGCCAGCGCCCGCGTTCGTCGCGTTCGTTCCGTTGCCGCCCGCGCCGCCAGCGCCCGCGCCTGTGCCCGTTCCCGCGCCGTTGCCGCCCGCGTTCGTTCCGTTGCCGCCCGCCCCGCGCCCGCCCGCGCCTGCCCCGGAAGCTCCAGCGCCGCCTGTCCCGCCTGTGCCCGTTCCCATGCCGTTGCCGCCCGCGCCCGGCGCACCCGGTGCGCCGGGCCGCTTGGGCGAAGCCGGGTAGCCGGGCTTGAACAGCGTGCGCCCCAGCACGAGCTCGCCCGAATCCGCCCAGAACGCGATCAGCGAGACAGGGTACTGGTCCCTGTTCTCCTCCAAGTACCCGCTCAGCTTGAAAGGCGGCTCGTAGGCGCAGTAGGCGTGCAGCACGGACGTTATGAACTGATCGCTGAGCCCGCGCGAGCGCGCGACGGTGTCCGCGCCGCCGTCCTGCCTGAAAAGCCCCCTGTCCGTGCCGGCAAATATGTGCTGCCTGATCAAAGTATCCCCGCCTCCTCCGCGTGTTCCCGCTTTGCCGCCGCCGCTCCTGCGCCAGCCGCCGCCGCTGCCCCGCGCTTCCGTCCCGCTCCCGCGCTCCGGCCCCTGCCAAGCTGCCCGCTCCCGCGTCCGCGCTCTGCCGCCGCCTGCGCCGGCTTATGCCCGCTTTGCCGCCGCGCTCGCCTGCCTGCGGCGCGCCGCCTCATCGTCCCCTGTCGCTATTATGCCCGCTTTGCCGCCATGGCTTCCGCGAACCGCTCCCCGAACTCCACGCATTTGCGCAGATCGTCCGGCGTTGGCGCGTACTGCGCGCGCAGGGGCTCCTCGGCCACCTCGATGCCGGAGCCCTTGAGGTGCTCGCTGATGAGCCTTGGCGCCTCGCCGCTCCACCCGTAGCTGCCAAACGCCGCCCCGATCTTCCCGCGCAGCCTGTGTCCCCTGATGTCGTCCAGTAGCCCGGCGATGGAGCGGTGGACCGTGTTGTTGACCGTGCTGCTCCCGACGATGATACCCCTGGCGCAAAACATGTCCGTCATCAGGTCGCTCATGTCCGTGCCGCCGGTGTTGAATATTTTGTACGCGGCGCCCCTGTTGGCCAGGCCCTGCGCTATGGCGGCCGCCATGGCGGGCGTGGCATTGTACAGGCAGTCGTATGCGATGACGGCGAAGCCCTCCGAATACGCCTTCGCCCACTCGGCGTACTTCCCGACGATCTGCAGCGGATCCCTGCGCCAAATGACGCCGTGGCTGGGCGCTATCAGCTTGACGGGCAGGCCAAGCGCGGTAATTTCATCGAGCTTCTTTTCTATAAGCGGCGCGTATGGCGCCAGTATGTTGGCAAAATACTTGATCGCCTCCTGGTACAGCTCGCACTCGTCAACCTCGTCGTTGAAGAACCCGGAGGCGCAGTAATGCTGGCCAAAGGCGTCGTTCGAGAACAGGACGCCCGCGCCGCTGTCGAACGTCATCATGCTGTCCGGCCAGTGGATCAGGCGCATCTCGACGAACGTCAGCTCGCGCCCGCCCAGGCTCACGCTGTCGCCGGTCTTCACGACGTTGATGTTCCAGTCGTCGCGGTGGAAGTATTTCCTGATCGACTCCGCCCCGTTTTTCGAGCAGTAGATAGGCGTGCCTTCCGGCACCAGCTCCATGACGCGCCCGAGCGATCCGCCGTGGTCGGGCTCGTTGTGGTTTATGACGATCAGGTCGATGTTCTTGGCGCCCACGCCGGCTTCAAGGCTCGCGGCGAACTCGTCCGCGAAAGGGTCCCAGACCGTATCGATAAGCGCGGTTTTTTCGTCGCGCACAATGTAGGCGTTGTATGTGGACGCCCTATGCGTTGAGAGCTCGCGCCCGTGAAAGTTGCGGAGCGTCCAGTGCTTTATGCCGTTCCAGTATATGTTTTTCGCGATTTCGTGCATGAGGCATCCTCCCGATTTGAATTTTGGCGCGCGCCCGCCAGCATCGCGCCATCAGCGCCCGCGCCCTGCGGCCTGCGTCGCCTGCGGCCTGCGTCGCCTGCGCGACTCCTGCAACCGCCGCATCACGCCTTGCTGTCCCCCGCGCCCTGCGCCCCCCGCGCAACGCCCGGCGATCGGCGTTCGGCGCCGGCGTTTCGCCGTCAAATCAATAATACCACACTTTTGGCCCCCGCCACCGAAAAGCTGCGCGCCGCCGGCCTGAATTT
>JAISFK010000461.1 GCA_031263625.1 Clostridiales bacterium | reverse complement strand
GCGTCGGCCGACTCCGACAGGATTTCGAGGCGCGGCTCGGCCCTCACCTGCCCGATGTCCACGTCCGTGTACCTTGAGTGGGGCACCCAGAACACGTCGTCAAACCCGCGCAGCAGCTTGGAATACTGCTTGCAGCACGTGTGGCTGAACAGGCCGAACAGCTTCTTGGGCAGGCGCCGCTTCTGGATTCCGTAGTGGTAGTACAGGCCCGCCTGCGCGCCCCAGCAGATGTGGAATGTGGAAAATACGTTCGTGCGGCTCCACGCCATTATGCGCGTGAGCTCGTCCCAGTACGCGACGTCCTCGAACGGCATTTCCTCCACGGGCGCGCCCGTGATCACCAGGCCGTCGAACTTTTGGCCCTCGATCTCGGCGAAATGCGTGTAAAATTTGACCAAATGCTCATGGGGCGTGTTTTTCGGCCTGTACGTCATAGGGTGCAGCAGCACCACGTCAACCTGCAGCGGGGAGTTGCCCAGCAGCCGCAGGAGCTGCGTTTCCGTCGCGATTTTTGTCGGCATCAGGTTCAGCAGGGCGATCCTGAGCGGCCTGATGTCCTGCTCGTATGCGCGGGCCTCGCTCATGACAAAGATGTTCTCTCTTTGCAGCGTTTCGGCCGCGGGCAGATTGTCGTCTATCTTGATTGGCATTGTTAAGCGCGTTCCTCCAGCGGCCCCGCCGCGCCGCCCCGCAGGCGATTCAGTCTTCCCCGCCGAGCAGCAGCGACAGCGCCGCGTCCTTGATTTTGTCCCTCTCCGCGACGGCGAAATGGCGCCGTGGCTTGCCGCGAAGCCCGGCCAGCCACTTGGGCGCCGCCGCGCCGCTTACGGATTCGAGCCTGTCTATGTATTCAAACTCGTCGCCGCCGGGCGCATCGCCGAGGCCACCGCCACCGCTGGCCAAGCCGTCGCGGCCGCCGACAGCGCCTTTGGGCGCACCGCCCCCCGCCTCGGCAGCGCCGCCGCCCCCGGCGACGGACAGATATACGTCCTTGGCGAATTTGTACGGGCTGGCGGTCGATACCAGCACGGTTATTTCGCCGCCATCCGCGCCGCGAGCCGCATCATCCGCAGCGCCCCGAAATGCCGCCTTGCCGCAGGCCGAAGCGGCATTTGCCGCGCCGCCCCGCGCCGCCGCCTCGCGCGGAACGCTCGCCCCGCGCCCTCCCGCATCATCCTCAGCGCCTTTCGCGGCCGCAACAGCGCTCTTCGCGCCATCCGCGCGCCCCGCCTCGCCTCCACCGGCTGCCGGCGCCGTCTCCGCTCCCGTCTTTGCTTTCGCCTCCGCTTTCGTCCCCGCTTTCGCCTTCGCCTTCATATCCGCGTACACGCTCATGCCGACGGCCGTGTGCGTGTCCATCAGGTAGCGGTATTTCTCGAACACGCCCTTTATCGCGGCCCGCGTGGCGTCCTCCGTCGCGTAGCCGCCGGCAAAAGTGGCCGCCATCGCGGCCCTGACGCGCTCGCCGACGTCGTAGCGGCCGCGCCTCGCGAGGTCGGCCATCCAGCCGGACACGAGCGCCGCGTCCCGCCCGGACAGCTCAAACAGCAGCCGCTCCAAGTTGCTCGACACGAGTATGTCCATGGACGGCGACATGGTCGCCGCGAAGCCGCGATTCCTGTCATAGACGCCGGTGGCGATAAAGTCGCTCAGCACGTTGTTCGCGTTCGACGCGCAGATCAGCCGCGAAATCGGCAGCCCCATCTCCTTGGCGTACCAGCCCGCGAGGATGTTGCCGAAATTGCCCGTCGGGACGGCGAACTGGACCCGCTCGCCCATCCTCGCCGCGCCCCTCTCCAGCAGCGCCGCGTATGCCCAGAAGTAGTACGCGATCTGCGGCATGAGCCTGCCCCAGTTGATCGAGTTGGCCGACGACAGGAATATGCCGCGCCCGCGCAGCCTCTCCGCGACGGCCGCGTCCGCGAACACCGCCTTGACGCCCGCCTGCGCGTCGTCGAAGTTGCCCCTCACGGCGGCCACGCGCGCGTTGCCGCCCTCCTGCGTCACCATCTGCAGCTTCTGGATCTCGCTGACGCCGTCCTCCGGGTAGAAGACCAGGATCCTGGTCCCCGGCACGTCGCGGAAGCCCTCGAGCGCCGCCTTGCCCGTGTCGCCGGACGTGGCGACCAAAATGGCCGCCTCGCCGGGCGAGCCGGCCTTGTCCAGGCACTTTGTCAGCAGGGGCGGCAGCAGCTGCAGCGCCATGTCCTTGAACGCGCCCGTCGGCCCGTGGAACAGCTCCAGAACGTATGTGCTCCCGTCGCCCAGCGCGTGGAGCGGCGCCACGGCCTCACTGTCGAAATTTCGCGGGCTGTACGCCGCCTCGGCGCACTCGGCGATCTCCGCGTCCGAAAAGTCGTCCATGAACAGCTTCACTATCTTGGCGGCCGCGCCCGCATAGCCCATGCGGCCAAGCCCCTCGATGAAGCCCGGCCCGACGCGCGGCAGGCTTTCCGGCACGTACAGCCCGCCGTCGCCGGCCATGCCCTTCAGTATGGCCTCCTGGGCGCTGATCCTGCCGCCCGCGCCCCTCGTGCTCAAAAACAGCAATGCAAAGCACCTCGCCTTTCGTCGTTCATCGCCGTCCGCGAATCATACTGCTGATTATACATTTGGGCGGGCGCCCTGTCAACGCGCGCGGGCATGCCCGCGAACTTGCCCAAGTTGGCCAAGTTGGTCGCGGTGTCGGTCGCAGAGGTCGCGGATTCTCCATCTCTCCAATATTCCCATCGACATATCGGGAGAATTGGAATACAATTAGGATACCATCCTTTGGGAGGCGTTCTTATGCTTGAAACGACAAGAATTGAGTTCAAACGCGAGTACAACGATAAGGTTAACAAGGTGTTGCTGTCATTCCTCAACACGGAGGGCGGGACGCTGTTCATCGGCATTGCGGACGATGGCGCAGTTTGCGGCGTTGACGATGCTGACGCCGTTATGCTCAGAACAATGAACAGTTTGCGCGATTCGGTCACGCCCGACCCAAGCGGCTATGTTTCGATTGCGCCGATTCAGCGTGACGGCAAGACCGTGATTGAGGTCGCCGTCGAGCGTGGCGCGATGATCCCTTACTGTTTCAAGGCATACGGGCTTGTGCCGCAAGGCGTTTATGTCCGCGTGGGCAGTGAATCGGTTTCGGCTTCGCGCGAACATATCAGGCAGCTGATCCGTGAAAATGACAGCGAGAAGTTTATAGAGGCATTGTCCTTGGAACAAAACTTGTCGTTCGGTTACGCCGCGAAAATCTTTGACGATAACAATGTGCCGTTTGGCGAAGCGCAGCGCCAATCGCTCGGATTGGTTCGCGCCGACGGGAGATATTCAAATCTGGCGCTGCTTTTGTCAGACCAATGTCCCTATTCAATCAAGGCGGCGATATTTCAAGGCGTGACAAAGGAGAATTTCAAAGACCGCAAGGAGTTCGCGGGTTCTGTTTTCAAGCAAATTAACGAGGTATTGGCGTACCTTAACGTGTACAACAAAGTCGCGTCCACGTTTGAGGGCGCATACCGCGTGGACCACCCCGATTATCCCGAAATCGTCTTGCGCGAGGCCGTGATAAACGCTGTGATTCACCGCGATTATTTCATTGAAGGCGCGACGCTTGTGAGCATGTTTGACGATAGGCTCGAAATCATGTCGCTTGGCGGCATTTTGCCCGGAGTGACGAAAGAAATTATGCTGGCGGGCGTGTCGGTGCCGCGCAATGAAAAACTCGCGGCGGTTTTTCACCGTTTGAAATTAATTGAGGCTTACGGCACGGGCATACCGCGCATTTTTGAAGCATATGCCAAGCATGGCGCGAAACCCGATATTCCGATAACGAACAGCGCTTTTCTTATAAGCCTGCCGAATTTGGGCATTGCTTCGGAAATCGATGAAACAAAGGCAAAATCTAAAATCAGCAAGAGCGAGCGCAGGATATTAAGCAAGTTCGAGGGGCGTTCTTTTACAAAGCAAAACGCCGCCGATCTGCTTGAAATGTCAGCCAGCGGCGCGTATAAATTGCTTGCGCGAATGGCGGAGCGCGGTTTGTTGGATAGCAAGCGAAATGGGCGGGAGATGCATTATGTTTGCGCGCATTGAAATTTGCTATGAACACCGATTGCGGCCTTGATTGTTTCAAGGTTGCGCGGAATGGGGAGGCAAGGCGGGCCCCGGCTTCCCGCATTGGGAAACCGAGGCCTGCCCGTTAGGTCTTTGCGTTTATACTGACGAGCATTTGAATTTTCCATTAACGCGAGCCAGTAATACTCGTTTCCTCTGTCCGACCGCAAATTGCGGTCGGACTTCCCAATCGAACACGAGTATAATCATTGTCGGCCTCTATGAGCTCGTGAATATGCCAATGTTCGGGTCCATCGGAAATGCGGCGGCGCAATTCTGCCATATTGGTTTCCGAGTAGAATGGATCTACCGCCACTTCGAA
>JAISFK010000459.1 GCA_031263625.1 Clostridiales bacterium | reverse complement strand
GTCGTGATGTTATAGCCGTATTCAGTTGTCAAGCTGCAGTCTTTCAATTTTCACAAATTACTGTGGTTCTGTTTGCTGTTCCCCGTTATCCCGTGTCATTGCCTGGTGGCTCCATACTTTTACACTAAGATATAGGCCCAAAAAATATAGGCGCCTATAAGCCTATAGGCGCCAAAAATCCAGCGTCTGCCCCTCGAAAGCCCAAACACGCGCTCAATCTCGCCCTGCAATCGCCTAGTAGCGCCCAAATTCCAAGATGTCTTCCATCTTCCATCGCTGCGGGCATGCTGCGCAAACGCGAGCCGTTGTTGATGGAGCCGGCCGTCGCCAATAGCGTTGCTTGAGTATTCGCAAAATATGCTCGTGTCCGATTGGAAATTCCGACCGCAAATTGCGGTCGGAATCCCAATCGAACACGAGTATAACATATGCCCGCGCAGGTGTGTATTGCCAAGCGGAATTTTGCAGCCTTTGCAACCGCTAGACGTCCTTGGCGATCTCGTAGGCGGCCCATATGGCGTCCATGATGTTGGCCGGTTGCTTCGCGTCGCCCACGAGATAGGTGTTCCTTGCGCCCCGCAGCTCGTCGTAAAGGGCCCTGTCGCCGGTGTAGCCTATGGAGACGACGATGCTGTCCGCCGGCATCTCGCGTTTTTTCACCATGCCTTTCGGCCCCAGCGCGTACATGCGCCTGGCGCGGTTGGCGGCGTTGGGGTAGTTCTTTATCGTTTCCGCCACGACCGCCTTGCCGTCGGCGTAGCTCTCCAGCACGGAATTTTTCAGCACCGCGACCTTGTAGTGGTCCATCAGCTCCATGAGCATGTTGTAGTTGGCGGCCGACAGCCCGAACGCGTTGAGGATCGTTTCGCTCATCTCCACGATCGTCACCTTTTTGCCGTCGCGGGCCAGCATGTAGGCTATCTCGCAGCCCGTGAGCCCGCCGCCGACCACGACTATGTTTTTGCCTTTGATTTTTGCCTTGGCGCCGCGCAGGGCCTCGACCGCGTAGGCGACGTTGGCGCCGTCGAGGCCGGGCGCGTTGAGCCGCCTCTCGGAGGCGCCGGTGGCGATGAACAGCTCGTCGCGCTCGATGCCGTCCAGCAGCTCCTTCGTGACGGCGCGGCCCATGTGGAGGCTGACGCCCAGCTCCTTCATCTGGCGGACGTACCAGGCCAGCAGGCGCTTGTCGTCGTCCTTGAAGTCGGGCGCGGACGCGGCCAGGAACACGCCGCCCAGCTCGCCGGTCTTTTCGTACAGGTCAACCTCGTGCCCCCGCAGGGCGCATACCCGCGCCGCCTCCATGCCGCCCAGGCCGCCGCCGACCACGGCGACCCTCTTGCGCGTTTGCGCGGGCGCGATGGCCCAGCTCTTTTCGCGCCCGCAGGCGGGGTTCACGGCGCAGCTGATGTCTTTGCCCTGGAAGATGCGCCCCAGGCACCCCTGATGGCAGCATATGCAGGGGCGGACGGCGTCCAGATCCCCGCTCGCGAACTTATTGGGCAGATCGGGGTCGGCCAGCAGAGGGCGGCCCATGCCCATCATGTCAATGCGCCCCGCCGCGATGGCCGCCTCGGCGACGTCGGGCTCGTCAAAGCGGCCCGCGCACGCGACGGGGATGCCGACGGCCTTTTTTATCTCGGCCACGTCGCCCAAATTGCATGCCTTGGGCATGTACATGGGCGGATGCGCCCAATACCAGGAGTCGTAGCTGCCGTTGTCGCAGTTCAGCATGTCGTAGCCGGCGTCCTGCAGCATCCGGGCGACAATCCTGCTCTCGTCCAGATCGCGGCCGAACTCCGCGAACGCTTCGCCCGGCAGCGCACCCCGGTTGAAGCCTTTCGCGTAGCTGCGCGCGCTGTAGCGCATGGAAACCGGGAAGCCGGCGCCGCACTTCTCCTTGATGGCCCGCACGATCTCCGATGGGAACCTCAGCCGGTTTTCCAGGCTACCGCCGTACTTGTCGGTCCGCCGGTTAAAGTTGGCAATGGCGAACTGATCCAGCAGATAGCCCTCGTGCACGGCATGGATCTCCACGCCGTCACCGCCGGCCTGCCTGACCAGCCAGGCGACTTCGGCGAAATTCCTGACGTAGAGCCTTATTTCGTCCTTGGACATGCCCCGGTTCTCCATTGCGGGATCCCACACGTTCTGGATGGGGGCCGGCGCGGGCGTGGGGCGCAGCTCCGCCTCGCTCTCCGCGTGGGCCGCGCGCCCGTTCATGGCGGTGAGCTGCACGAAGATCTTGGCCCCGTGCCGGTGCGCGCCGTCCATCAGGTACTTCATCCCGCCCACGAAATCGTCCGGCGCGTTGACGGGGTTAAAAATGGGCAGCGGTATGACGGGGATGAGTCCGGTGATGATCAGCCCGGCGCCGCCCTTGGCGCGCTCGATGTAATAGTCCGCGCCGTCCTTGGTGTACGCGCCGCATTTCAGGTTCATGAGCCTAGGCGAGAACACGCCCATGGGCATCATGGCAATGCGGTTTTTGATTTCGAGCCTCCCGACTTTGATGGGCGAGAACAGGTTTGGGTATTTGATGGCCATAAACACTGCCTCCTTATGGCTTTTAAGACGTTCCAATAAAAGGGTATCATCAATCCCGCGCGAATACAATCGGCAACAGAGCCAATTCGGAGCGCCGTTTTTTGGCGCTTGCGCCGCAAATCATCGCAAATTCTATAGTTTTTGGTATACGGACTATTCTTTGTTGACTTTTTGTCCAAAACGAATAACCGTCCTGTTGTGATCAGGGCGGTTACTTTTTGCTATTTTGCAAATACTCAAGCAACGCTATAATAACCGTTGCAAGGGCAATTATACTCGTGTTCGATTGGAAATTCCGACCGCAATTTGCGGTCGGACAGAGGAAACGAGTATTACTGACTCGCGTTAATGGAAAATTCAAATGCTCGTCAGTATATCTCGGATTGTTTTTCATAGGCCGCTTTAGCTATTGCGCTTGGTATATCACTTGCCCAGTTTTAAAAACGTGCTGGACAAAGCCGCTTTTGTCTTGTGTTGCGTCAAGCAGATGCGGCTCGATATCCCAACTTATGTCATAGGCCAAATTCCAAAGGCGGGAAGAAGTTTTCATCCAATCGCCGCTAAAGCCCTTAAAAATCACGCCGACGTCAATGTCGCTGTCGTCGCTCGCGCCTCCCTTTGCGTATGAGCCGAACAGCACCACGGCAAACGGCGAAAACTCTCTTTTTACAGCGTCCGCATAACGCTCCACCGTATTTATAACTGTTCCTTTATCCAACATAAGAGTTCCTCCGCTCCCTCAAGAAGCTCCCTGCATATTTCGGCTGTCAGACCAGCCGCGATCGCCTCTTTGTATTCGGGATACCGCGCTTCAATATTCATCGGGTTAAGTTCCTTTATAAACGCCTGTTGCTCCGCAGACATTTTCTGAAAAAGTCCAGCGCGGTCGGCAAGCTTCAACAGATGATGTATTTTAGGCGGGATTTCTCCCTCGTCGCAGTCGCGGGCAATGACCGCCTTAATAGCCTTTTCAATCGACTGATGACACATGAAACCAACGTACAAGAATCTTTTTGTTTGGAGCATGGCCTTAGCCGTTTCAATATCATAATCGGCTAATTCAAGCCAATATTCAACACGCTCTTTCACAGCGACACCACCTTTCCCAATGCGGCTATTTTATTACCCGCGCCGTTCGCTGGCGTCGTATGCCAGGCGGCCCTCGCAGACGGTGTGGGTCACGCGGGCGCCCATGTCGGCGCCGGGCACGCCGCTGAACACGGCGAAATTGGCGTCCTTGCCCACCTCGATGGAGCCGACGCGGCCCTCCACGCCCATGATCGCCGCAGGGTTGATCGTCACCATCCGCATGGCCCGCTCTGGGGCCGCGCCCTGCCGGACGGCCTCCTCCAGCAGCTGGAGCAGCGCGTCCAGCCCCATCACGGGGGAGTCGGTGGTCAGCGCCACGCAGACGCCCCGCCTGTCCAGCGGCGCGACGGCGCTGATGTCCGTGCGGCGGGACTCGTAGAAGGAGCGCCTGCCGCCGATGGGGCCGTAGACGATGCCGCAGCCGCTCTCCGCGATCTCGTCCAGATAGTTGAGGCTGCCCCAGGCGTGCTCAAGCGTGAAGCGGATCCCGAACTCCCGGACGATCTGGATGACGGAGGCCATGTCGTTGTGCGTGCAGTGGACGCGCAGCGGAATCTCCCTTTTCAGCACGGGGATCCCGGCCTCCAGCTTTTCGTCGAAGGCGGCCTCCCCGGCCTCTTTTTTGGCCATGTAGCCCCGCACGTTGTGCAGCCACTCGGCAATCAGGAACGTGACGCCCATGCGGGAGTCGGGCTCCCTCCCCTTGTTCTGGTAATGGCCCTTGGGGTTCTCGCCCAGCGCCGCCTTCATGCAGATGGCGTCCCGGATGGACATCTGGCTCACGCGCTCCCCCCACGTCTTGGAGGCGTAGCCTATCCCGCAGACCACGTTCGAGCTGCCGGGGATGATGCCCACGGTGGTGACGCCGTTTTTCACGGCGTAGCGAAAGTGCTCGCTCCGGGGGTCAACGCCGTGAATGGTGCGCACGTGGGGCGTGATGGGATCGGTCGCCTCCGTGATGTTGCCCAGCCCCTCGCGGTCGCCGGGCTCCTGGAGGCCGATGTGGGTGTGGCAGTCGATCAGCCCCGGCAGGAGGCTAGCCCCGCCCAAATCCAGGATCTCGGCGTCGGCGTCGGCCGCAACCGCTGACGCGGACGTGGCGGGCGCGGAGACGGGGACAGGCGCGGCCTTGGGCGCGGAGACAGCTGCGCC
>JAISFK010000419.1 GCA_031263625.1 Clostridiales bacterium | reverse complement strand
GAATTTGAAAAGGAGTTCGCCGCCTGGGAGGGCACGGATTACGCCCTGGGGTTCAACAACGGGACCGCGGCGCTGCTGGCCGCGATGTTTGCCGTGGGGGTCGGGGTGGGCGACGAGGTCATCTGCCCCAGCGTCACATACTGGGCCTCCGCGCTGCCGGCCTATTCCCTGGGGGCCACCATCGTCTTCGCGGACATCGACCCGGCGACGCTGTGCATCGACCCGGCGGACATCGAAAAGCGCGTCTCGGACAGGACGCGCGCGATCATGGTCATACACTATCTCGGCTATCCGGCGGACATGGACGGCGTCATGGCGGTGGCCAAAAAGCACGGCCTGAAAGTCATCGAGGACGTTTCCCACGCCCACGGCGGCCTGTACAAGGGCAAAAAGCTGGGCGCGATCGGCGACGTGTCCGCCTTTTCGCTGATGAGCGGCAAGGCCCTGGTGGCCGGCGAGGCGGGCATGCTGGCCACCGACAGCCTGGAATGCTACGAGCGGGCGATCGCGTTCGGGCACTACAACCTCTTTGACGAGAGCATCCGGACCGAGTCGCTCAGGCCCCACGTCGGCCTGCCCATGGGCGGGATCAAGGGCAGGATGCACCAGGTCAGCGCGGCGGTGGGCCGCGTCCAGCTGAAGCGCTACGACGAGCGGCTTCGCGAGATTCGCAAGGCGATGAACTATTTCTGGGATCTGCTCGAGGGCGTGCCGGGGCTGCGGGCCCACCGGGTCGCCGAGACGGAGGGCACGAAGATGGGCGGCTGGTACTCGCCGCATGGCCACTATGTGCCGGAGGAGCTGGGCGGCCTGTCGGTCGCGCGGTTCTGCGAGGCGGTGCGGGCGGAGGGCTTCTCGCCGGAGACGGGCTGCAACACGCCGCTGCACACGCACAGCCTGTTCACGACCCTGGACGTCTACGGCGCCGGGAAGCCGACGCGCGTGGCGACGGCGTCGCGGGATGTGCGCCTCCTGGACCGGGACCTGCCGGTCAGCCTGGCGGTGGGGAGCCGCACATATTCCATCCCATGGTTCAAGCGCTATGAGCCGGAGCTCATCCGGCAGTACGCGGAGGCCTATAAAAAGGCTGCGCGCGGCTACGAGCGGCTGCTCGACGGCGACGCCGGAAATCCGAAGAGCCTGGGGAGATGGCACTTTTTCAACGCGGGAAAGGCGCCAAAAATTTAAAAGTTTAATGCTGATATAACGCTGATGCATGCTAGTAAAATAGTGATGCGTGCGGGTACAATGGTGATATAAAAATTCAAATGCTCGTCAGCATAGGAGGCGAGGGCGCATGAAAGACACAGCGGGGCAGGGGCAGGGGCCGGCGCCGCGGACGGAGCATGTGGCGCGGTACTACACCTGCATGGAGCGGCTCTTGCGGCTCTATGACCGGGAGGCCCGCTCCATGCCCTGCGACGCGGGCGGGCTTGCGGAGTACGCCGCGTGGAAGGCGGCGGCCCGCGAGAAGCTGCGCGAGCTCGCGGGCATCGACCGGATGGAGGCCTGCGCGCCGGAGCCGGAGGAGGGCGAGGCCGAAACGCTGGAGGACGGCGTCACGCGGCGGCGAGTGGCGATTTGGACGGAGCCGGGGGTGCGCATGCCGATGTACGTCCTGAAGCCCGCCGGGCAAAAAGGCCCCGCCCCCTGCCTGCTCGCCCCCCACGGCCACTGCGCCGGCGCCAAGCTGGCAGTCGCCGGGCGGAGCGACATCCCTGCGGTGCGGGAGCAGATTCGGCGGTTCAACTGCGACTACGGCCTGCAGCTCGCGCGGGCGGGGTTTGTCGTGTTCGCGCCGGACGCCCGCTCCGCCGGGGAGCGCCGCGAGTGGACGGGGCAGTCGGACGCCGAGGGCGCGTTTTTGAACAGCACCTGCGGGCAGCTCAGCCAGATGGCCATGGGCCTTGGCTACACGGTGGCGGGGATGTGGGCGTGGGATCTCATGCGCCTGATCGACTACATCGAGACCCGCGCCGACTGCGACAGCGCGAAGCTGGCCTGCGCCGGGCTTTCGGGCGGCGGGATGCAGACGCTCTGGCTCGCGGCCCTGGACGACCGGGTGCGGGCGGCTGTCGTCAGCGGGTACTTCTACGGCGCGCGGGACGCGCTCCTCAAGCTCTCCAACAACTGCTCATGCAACTACGTCCCAAACCTCTGGCGGTACGTGGACATGGGCGACATCGGCGCTTTGGTGGCGCCGCGGCCGCTGCTGATCGAAAGCGGGACGGATGATCCGCTGAACGGGGAGAGCGGCATGGCCAACGTCCGCAGCCAGGTCGCCATCGCGCGGGAGGCATATCGGCTCTTCGGCGCGGAGGGCAGCCTGCGCCACTTCGTTTTCGAAGGCGCCCACAGGTGGGACGGAACCCAGGCCGCGCCCTTTTTGCGCGCCGCCCTGCGCATATAGCGTATAGATAGCATTAAGCATGGCAAGGAAGGGGAGAATATGCATGGCAGATAAGCAGATAGTGCGATTCGGCATTGTGGGGCTGGGAAACATGGGGTCGAACCACGCGCGGACGTTTATGGCGGGCGGGATTCGGGATGCGGCGCTCACGGCGGTGTGCGACCTCAGAGGGGAGCGGCTGGGCTGGGCGAGGGAGAACGTCCCCGATGTCAGAACTTTTGAGCGCGCCTCGGACATGTTTGCCAGCGGCGCGATCGACGCCGTCATCCTCGCCGCCCCCCACTACTCGCACCCGCCCCTGGCGATCGAGGCCTTTGCGCATAAAATCCACGTCATGTGCGAAAAGCCCGCAGGCGTCTACGGGAAGCAGGTGGCCGAGATGAACCGCGCCGCGGCGGCCGCCCGGAAGGACGGGATCGTCTTTGGCCTGATGTTCAACCAGCGCACGAACAGCCTGTTCAAAAAAATGCGCGAGATGGCGCAGGGCGGGGAACTGGGCCGGCTGCGGCGCAACAACTGGCTCGCCGCCAACTGGTATCGCTCGCAGCTGTACTACGACTCCGGGGAATGGCGCGCCACATGGGCCGGAGAGGGGGGCGGCGTGCTCTTGAACCAGAGCCCACACAACCTGGACCTCTGGCAGTGGATTTGCGGGATGCCCAAGCGGATCATGGCTTTCTGCCACGAGGGCAAGTGGCACGACATCGAGGTGGAGGACGACGTGACGGCCTACGCGGAGTACGAAGACGGATCCACGGGCGTGTTTGTCGCCTCCACGGGGGACCCCGCCGGGGACAACCGTTTCGCGATCACCGGCGACAGGGGGAAGCTGGTGTTCGAGGACGGCGGCTTGACCTTTTGCAAGCTCCGCGTCCCGGAGCCGGAATTTAACCGGACGAACACGCAGCCCTTCAAAAGCCCGCCCTTTGACAGGATCGCCGTCGAGACGGACGGCTCCGACCCCGAACACGCCGGCGTGCTGCAGGCGTTCACGGACTGCATACTGGGCAGGGGGGAGCTGGTCGCGCGGGGCGAGGAGGGCGCCAACGGCGTCATGATCTCAAACGCCATGCACCTGTCCTCCTGGCTGGGCAGGCCGGTGGAGCTGCCGGTGGACGAGGATCTCTATTACGATATGCTGCAAAAAAAGGTTCGCGCCGCCAGGGGCAAGACTGGCGTCCGGAAGCGCGTCCGGGAAGCGGTGGTGGAGGACATGAGGGATTCGTTCAATGTTTGACACATAGTGTATAGTATGTAGTGTATAGTGTATAGTATGTAGTGTATAGTATGTAGTGTATAGTGAATGGTGGATTGGAGATTGGGGGAAGCGATATGGCGGAGTTTGTTTTGTCCTCTTTTGCCGACGAGGCCGCGAAGCCCTTTTCGGAGCAGCTGCGAATCAGCAAAAAATACGGCATCCGGCACATTGAGATGCGGACGGTGGACGGGCGGAACGTCTCGGCGCTCTCGCCCGCGGAGTGCGCCGAGCTGAAAAACGCTCTGGACGAGGGCGGCGTGTCCGTGTCGGCGATCGGCTCGCCCTATGGCAAAATCAGCATCCACGACCCGTTTGAGCCGCACCTGGAGGCGTTCAAGCGGACGGTCGAGTGCGCGGGCGTCCTGGGCGCGCGCTACATTCGCCTGTTCAGCTTTTACATCGACGGGGGCCGCCCGCCGGAGGAATGCGAGGACGCCGTTCTGGAGCGGCTTTCGCGCTTTTTGCAAAACGCCGGGGGGCTCGTCTGCGCCCACGAAAACGAGAGCGGCATCTACGGGGACACGGCCCCGCGCAACAAAAAGATCGCCGACGCCTTTGGCGGGAAGATGAAGCTCGTGTTCGACCCCGCGAATTACATCCACTGCGGGCAGGATGCCCTGGAGGCGTACAGTCTTTTGGAGGAGCACATAGAGTATATGCACGTCAAGGACGCCGTCGCCGAAAGCAAGCTGGTAGTGCCCGCGGGCATGGGGGACGGGCATCTGCGCGAGATTCTGCGGCGGTTTTCCCAAAAGGGCGGCAGGCGCTTTTTGTCGCTGGAGCCGCACCTGAAAGTTTTCGCGGGCTTTGAGAAGCTGGAGGCGGCGGGGGGGACGA
>JAISFK010000361.1 GCA_031263625.1 Clostridiales bacterium | reverse complement strand
TAGGCCATAATCAAATTTTATAAAAGTATAATATATTTGTCCGTTTCCCGCCATCCTGAGCGCCGGCTTCGCTTGCGGAACAGCGCAAGGCCAGCGCGCCTCCGTTGGACCGCATGGCGAAGCGTTGCCTATTGCTTTGCGATTGTGATATGCTAATACTAATCAATCGCTGTTCGCCATTGTCCGGGGGCAGGCGCCGCCGGCATTGCAAAAAGTGCGCCGGTGAATGCCGCAACCGCCAAATGCGCGGCAACGCCGCCACAGAAGCGGGGAAAAATGAACGCAAAAACGAAAGGGCTGTTTATTAACGGGGCCGCTTGGCTCAGGGCAGATTTTCATCTGCACACCAAGGCCGACAGGGAATTCAAATACCCCGGCGGCGAGGAATTTGAATTCCCGCGCGACGAGGAACATTACCCGTATTGCTATGCCAAAGCCTTGAAGGATGCCGACATCGCCGTTGGAGTTGTCGCCAACCACAACAAGTTCGACTTTGGCGAGTTCAAAGCCCTGCGAGCGGCCGCGAGAGGCCAGGGGATTTTTCTGCTTCCTGGCGCTGAGCTTTCGGTGAATGACGGCGCCAACGGCATACATGTCCTGATCGCTTTTGCCGACTCGTGGGTTAAAAATAAGAATTGCGAAGACGAAGACATGATTTCCCCGTTTTTGACGAATATGTTTACCGGAAAGACGCCCGCCGAGTATCAAAACGAAAATGCCCGAAGCGACAAGAATATCATTCAGACAGTGGAGGAGCTGGAAAAAATCAAGAAAGACTATTTTTTGATTTTCGCGCATGTCGAGGCTCCGAAAGGGCTGTGGAAAGAAATGGGGGGCGGGCGACTGTCAGATTTGGGCAAGGACAATCGCTACGCCGAAGTTCGGCGCCGCACGCTCGGATTTCAAAAGGTCCGCACCCGCGACGACAGGGATAAAGTCAGGCAATGGCTTGGCGGCTGGCATCCCGCCGAGGTTGAGGGCAGCGACCCGAAGCGGATTGCCGAAATAGGCCGGGGCAGGCACTGCTACATCAAGCTAGGCGACTTCAAATTTGAAGCGGTCAAGTTCGCGCTGCTTAACCATGAAAACAGGCTGCGCGCGGAGCCGCCCAAGTTTTCCCACTCCCACATTCTCAGCGCCCAATTTGTCGGCGGCATTCTGGACGGAAAGCGCATCGACTTTTCCCCAGGGCTCAACACGCTCATCGGCATCCGCGGAAGCGGGAAATCCGCCGTCCTCGAACTGCTCCGCTACGCGCTGAATATCCCATTCGGGGAAACCGCCGGCGATCAAAAATACAAGAGCGAGCTTGTCAGTTATGCGCTCAAAAGCGGCGGGAAGGTCGTGCTGCAAGCGGTAAACCGCTCAGGGCAGATGTATCGCGTCGAGCGCATCCTGAACGAATCCCCTGTCGCATATATTGGCGACAAAATTGTTCCGGGCATTTCGGCCGGCGGGACGGTCATTCACAAGCCGCTGTATTTCGGGCAGAAGGATCTGTCAAGCTCCAGCGAGGGATTCGAGCGGGATCTGGTCGAGAAATTGGTCGCGGCAAAGCTGGCGGACGTGCGCCGGCGCATCGAGGCGCAGCGGGAAAGCATACGCCAAAGCGCTGCCCAATTAATTGGCGTCGGCGCCGCAACAGCGCGGATTGAGGAACTCAGCAGAGAGAAACAGGACATTTCGCATCGCTTGGAGGTTTTCGCGCAACACGGCATTGAGGCAAAGCTTCAAAAACGTCTGGATTTCGACGCCGACATCCGGTTCATGCAAAACGCCTCTGCCGGCGCGGACAGCGCGGCGCAGGGGCTGGAGGCTTTCCTGAAGGACTCTGCGCCGCCCGATCTCGGCGAATACGCATCGAAACACAACGCGGAGCTTTTGAACAGATTCGCCGCCGAATACGAAAAGGCAAAATCCGGGTTTGGAAAAGCCCGCGAGCAACTGCCCCGCATCAAGCAGGCAATCGCCGCAATGGAGGCCCTGCTTCAAGAGCTCGCCCGAAATAAAAGCGGCCTTGCCGAAGAGTTTGCGGAGAGCGAGCGCAGTCTGGCGCAAGAGCTGGCGTCCGAGAATTTGCGCGCGAGCCCGGACGACTTTCTGAAACTGAAACAGCGCCAGGCGCTGGCGGATCAGGAGCTGTCCTTGCTTTTCCAATCAAAAGAGCGAAACGCCAATGCGCTTCAGTTCATTTTCTCGCAGCTTGCCGAGCTCGAAAACCTGCGGCGCGAGGAGTTCTCTTCCATACAGCGCGAACTCGGCGCCGTCGGGGCGCGCAGCGGCGGCGCCCTGGAGCTTTCCTGCGAATACAAGGGCGACAAAGCGGCGTTCCTTGACTTTGCAAAGAACATGTTCCGAGGATCGAATATCCGCGAATCCACGCTGAAAGGAATTGTTGACGATTGCGCCGATTTCGCAGAGCTCTTCATAGGCAACAGCGCGGAGTCCGAAAAAACCTATTTCATCGGCAACAATCCCGAACCGTTCATGGACTGGTTCCATCGAAGGCTGGCGGACTTTTTGACTTTTCAGGTGCCCAACCGCTTCGCAATCAAATACCGCGGCAAAGAACTCCGGCAGCATTCCCTGGGGCAGCGCGCGTCCGCCCTGATCCTGTTTGTCCTCAGCCAGAGCGACGGCGACCTCATTCTCATCGACCAGCCCGAGGACGACTTGGACAACCAGACCGTCTATGAGGACGTGATTAAGCTGATTTGCGAGCTAAAGCCCAAAATCCAGTTCATTCTCGCGACGCACAATCCCAACATCCCCGTTCTGGGCGACGCCGAGCAAGTCCTCGCCTGCTCGTTTGCGGAAAATGCCGTCAGCGTGCAGTCCGGCGGCATAGACGATCCGGATCAACAGAAGATCATCGTGCGCGTCATGGAGGGCGGCAGAGATGCATTCAATAAGCGCAAGGAGATCTATCGGTCATGGAATTCTTAGAGCTCGCCCAAATCCTCGCTTCCGGGGAGGACAGCAAGCACCAGTTCAAATCGGATTTCCGCAGCCCGGACCAGCTCGCCGCGGAGATTGTCGCTTTTGCCAACAGCGGCGGCGGGCGCATATTCATCGGCGTTGACGACAAGACCGGCCTGATCTCCGGCCTGGACAGCGCCGGCGTGCGGCGCCTGAACATGATGATATCGAACGCCGCCAGCCAAAACGTGCGCCCGGCAATCAATCCGGCCACCGAGAACATCGCCACCGGGAATGGCATCGTGCTGATAGTGGCGGTCCCGTCCGGCCCCAACCGCCCGTATCAGGACAAGGACGGCGTGTTCTGGGTCAAAAACGGCGCCGACAAGCGCAAGGCGACCTCCAGGGAAGAGCTGCAGCGCATGTTCCAGGAGTCCGATCTCATTCACGCGGACGAGGCGCGCGTTTCCAGCATGACTGTCGCGGATTTGGACATGGATTATTTCGGGCCGTTTTTCAGCCGCCGCTACGGAAAGACGCTGGAGAGCCAGAACCTCCCCCTGCCGCAGCTGCTGCGCAACTTGAACCTGCTGAACGGAGGCTGCCTGAACTTGACCTGCGCGATTGTTTTCGGGAAGAATGCCGGCGCGTTCCTGCCCGCCTTCATTGTCAAGGCGGGAGCGTTCGATGGCGTCAAAATCAGCACGAACAGCTACGCGGACGCGAGGGACATTGCCGGAAAGCTTGAAGACGTTTTCGGGAGAACCGTTGATTTTGTCATCGCCAACCTGCACCACGTCCAGGGCAACCAGGGATTCAACAGCGCGGGGATCCCGGAAATAGCGCGGGAAGCGATAGAAGAAATCGTAGCCAACGCCCTGGTGCACCGCGATTATTTCGTCTCCGCCCCCGTCCGCGCGTTCGTGTTCCGCGACAGAGTGGAGATTGTCAGCCCCGGCCATCTCCCCAACAATTTGCGCGTCGAGAACATCAAGCTGGGGAACTCCTGCGCGAGAAATCCCACGCTCGCCTCGTTTGCCAACCATATCATTCCATATCGGGGATACGGATCCGGCATTCTCCGCGCAATGGAGTTGCACCCCGCCATTGAATTCATCGACGACCGCGACGGCAACACTTTCACGGCCATAATGCGGCGGGGGGGCTAAAGCCGGCGATTCGCATTCGCGCCGCCCTCGCCGCCTGGCGCGTCCGAACCGCCTAGCGGGCATGGCCTGCCTGGGCCGCCAGGCCCGCTTTCCATGTATTTCACGCGCAGCGTTACGGCGGTGCCCGCGCCCGGCCCGCCGGAGATCGACAGGCCGCAGTCGTCGCCGTAGCACAGCCTTATGCGCGACATCACGCTGTACAGGCCGTACCCGCTTTTGCCGGGCCCGCCGCTGGCTCCGCCGCGAGCGCCGCCGCGGATGTCGTCGTAGCCGCCGTCGCAGCCGCTGTCGCGGGTTACGCCGCTGGCGCCGCTGCGGCTCCCCTCGCGGGTTCCCTCCATGACGGCCCTCGCCTTTTCCTCCGTCATGCCGCACCCGTTGTCGGCGACCGTGAACAGCACGTAGTCGCCCGAACGTGCGGCCCGCACGTCGATGCGGTCGCAGGGGCGCCGCTTGATCCCGTGCATGAACGCGTTTTCCACGACGGGCTGGACGATGTTCTTCAGCATGAGGCAGCGATCGAGGCCCTCCCCCGCCTCGACGGCGTACTGGAAATCCGACTCGTAGGCAAAGCGCTGGATCTCGAGGTACAGGCGCGCCATCTCCATCTCCTGGGCGACGGGCAGGATCGCGTTGCCCCGGTTGAGCGCGATCCTGTAGTACGAGATCATGCTGTCTATGACTTTTGTCAGATGGGCGTCGCGGCATGTCCATTTGATGCCGTCCAGCGTGTTGTACAGAAAATGGGGGTTCACGAGCGACTGCAGCAGCTCGAGCTCAAGCGACTTTCTGTCTGCCTCGATCACGGCCATCTCGCCGCACCGGCTCTTGATTTCCCGAACCAGATCCATGAAGCGCCTGCCGATCTCGGCAAATTCGTCGGTGCCGCCGTATTCCAGCTGGCTGTCGGACGCGACGAGCTTGGGGATGTCGCGGTTGATCTCCCCGATCAGCCCGTAGAGCCGCTTTGTGAGCAGATTGGATATCAGCGCCGTCAATAGCGAGAGCGCGGCCACGGCCGCCGCGCAGCCCGCCGCCAGCAGCGCGAGCGGGCGGGCGAGTTGCGCGCTCAGCCGGCTTTTTGGCACATACGCGGCCACGTAGTCCATGTTCGCGCTGATCGCGGCGGTCGCGGCGTAGTAGCCGTCAAGCCCGCCGGCAAGAAAGGCCGCGGCCTCCGAAAGCCCCAAATCCGGGCGCGCCAGCAGATCGACGGCGAGCTCCCCGCCGACGAAGTACAGCACCCGCGTTCCCTCCGGGAAGCGGCTGCCGAAGCTCGCGCGCACGCGGTCAAAGGCCATCCGAATCTGGCCGACGGCGTAAACCTGGCTGTCGAGCGCCGCGTCGCGCCGCAGAAGGTACAGGGCGTCCGACTGCTTTTCGGGGCTGTAGTCGTAGTGCCACGCATATTCCCCCGCCCACCCCGCGAGCGCCGCGTCGCGCAGATTCGGCTCCATGCGGTCTATGCTCTCGATGAACGCGCCCTGGAGCACGTTCGGGTTGAGCGTGTATACGGTCAGCTGCCATGAGAACGCCGGCTCCTCCAGCGCCTTGTAAAGGCTCGTCAGCGCGTAGTACGAGTCGAAAACCGCCGTTGACATCCTGATCGGGCTTTTGGAGAGCAGTATGTTCTGGACCTGGTAGTTCCTGTGGACCAGGTCGAGCTTCTGCAAATAGCCCAAATACACGCCGTTCAGCTCCTCCGCGCCGGCGGCGAGCGGCTCGCCCGCCTCCTCCATCAGCTCGCTCTTGAGGCTGCTGTACGCATTGGCGGTAAAGAAGGCGTAAAAGAGGGAGAGCGGCGCCAGGCTGACGAGCGTGAAGATCAGAACGAGCTTCTTTCGGTACGCGAGGCCGGCGGCCCACGCCCTAGCCGCTTTTATCATCGCGACCGCCCTCCCCAAACGCCATTGCGGAGTCCGCGCGCGCCTTTTCCGGCGCGCCCGCGAGAGCTTCGCTGGCAAGCGCGGCGCCGGGCGTCTCCGGGCTCGCGCGAAAACCCATGCGGATATGTCGATATGGCAGCATGCTCAAGGCTTCCTTTCCCGCGCGTCGCGCATAAGGATACTGTTATTATAGTGCAAAACGCTTCCTGTTTCAACATCGCATGTGTCAACTTTCAACATCGCATCGCATGCCTCGCATGTGCCAGTGCGCATGTGCCGGCAGCCCATTGAGCCGCCCCCGCCATGTGGCGCCATATGGCGGGCCGGCCCGCGCCGCCGCTACATGACGGGGCGGCTCCTGTACTCATACGGCGTCATGCCGGCGTACCGCCTGAACATCAGCGAAAAATGGGATTTGTTGGCGTAGCCCACCTTTTCCGCCACGACCGCCACTTTGTCGCCGGAGCCCTTCAGCAGCCGCTTCGCCATCTCCATGCGGTAGCTCATCAGATAGTCGAATATCGTGCTCCCGACGGCCTTGCGGAATATGGCGTTGGCCTGCTTAGGCCCGAGGTACGCGCAGCGCGCGATGTCGGAAACGTTCAGCGGTTCCATGTAGTGCGCCGCCACGGCGTCCTTTATGGCCGCGACCACCTCGGCCCGGCGCCCGCCGCCGCAGTCCTCTATGTGCCCCTTGACCGCCAGGATGATGTTCTTCAGCCACTGCCGCAGGTCGAGGATTGTTTCAAACGCGCTCAGCTTCGCCCAGATCGCGGCCTCGCTGTCGATCACGTCCCGGAAGCTCAGCCCTTTCTGTATCAGCATGAGCTGCAGGACGTGCACGATGGAATAGCTGAGGCATTTCAAGTAGGTTTCGGAGCGCGCGCGGGCGCCCCCGTCCATGTATTTGCCGACGAAGGCGTCGATGCTGTCGGCGTCGCCCATGAAAACGTGCTCGTCGATCTCCCTTTGCAGATCGGGCAGGCAGAACGCCTCTTCCGAATCGTCCAGGCCGTCCGGATCGCCAAGACCGCCCGGATCGCCCAGCGCCGCTTCGCCGAAGCCTCCCAACCCGTCCGGCGGCGCCTCGCAGGCCGCCCCGGCCGCAGCAGGCCTGCGCGCCGCGCCCGCTGGCCCCGCGCCCGCTTGCGCCGCCCGCCCCGACGCGCCAGCCCCTGCGGCCCGCCCTGCCGCCGTTCCGGGCGCCCCGGCCTGGCTTGCCTGGCTTGTTCGGCCCATTTGGCCGCTCCCGGCAGACCTGCCGATCTCCGAGTAGAGGATGACCGGGTTCCCGTTCGAATAGAACCTAGTGTTCACGGCCTGCTCCGACTGCCGCCTGAGCAGCGGGATGTCGGTCGCCCGCGCGGCGACGGCGCTGATGCCGAATACGGCGGAAACGCCAAGCCTGTCCAGCAGGCGCTCGTATGCCTCCATCACAAATTCCAGCGCCATGTCCGCGCAAGCGGACGGGTCGGGCTCCCGGAAGAACAGCAGGATGGCGTACTCGCGCTCGGCGTTGCGGATGACCTGCGCCGTGAAGCCGCGCGCCAGCGACAGGAGCAGGTTTACGATGGAAAGGCTCGACAGGTACGAGTCGCGTATTTGGCGGGCCGCCGGGGCCATGGCGCCCGCATCGGAGCTGGCATCCGCAGAGCCGGCGCCCGCAGGGCCGGCCGCAACCGCGCCTGCGGCAGCGGATCCGGCAGGCCCGCCCCCATGCCCCGGCGCGCGGACGCTCATGGACAGCGCCGCCACATGCCTGAAATCCGCGTCCGGGATCCGCAGGAACGACATGCGGCTGCGCATTTCGCCCTCGCTGAGCGAGCCGCCCGCAGGCAGGATCTCCTTGAAAAATTCCTCGCGCAGGAGCGGCAGGGACTGTTCCAGCTGCGCCGCCAGCGCCTCCGCCTCGGCGGCCCGGCGCCGCTCGCCCTCGCACAGCTCCACGGCCTTGCGCAGGGCGGCCGCGACCTCGGCGGGGTTGAGCGGCTTGAGGATGTAAGCGCACACGGACATGTCGATCGCCGACTTCGCGAAGGCGAACTCGTCGTAGCTGCTCATGAACACAATCTTGGCGCCGGGCTGCCGCGCGGACAGCTCGCGGGCCATCTCGATTCCGTCCATGACGGGCATGCGTATGTCGGACAGCACGATGTCCGGCCTGGCGCTGCCCGCCAGCTCAAGCGCCTCCAGGCCGTCGGTGGCCTCGCCCGCCGCCTCGAGCCCCAGCTCGCCGAACGGGATCATATCCCTCGCGACGCGCCTGTCCCTGTTGTTGTCGTCCACGACCATCAGCCTGTATTTTCGCATAGCCCCCGCGATCCCGCCCGCAATCCCGCCCGTTTTCCGCGCTTATAGCAATATTATACTGACGAGCGTTTGAATTTTCCATAAACGCGAGTCAGCAATACTCGTTTTCCTCGTTTCCTCTGCCCGACCGCAAATTGCGGTCGGAATTTCCAATCGAACACGAGTATAATACGGCGGCCCGCAGTTGTCAAACAGCCCAAAATCCGCGCGGCTCTGAAGCAAGTTCTGAAGCAAGTTCTATGACATGGCAACGCGCGCCTGACAATATAGCCATATACCGTTCTCTTTCGGCCGAATATTTGATTGTTCCATTCGCCTCTTTCTGATAGCGTTTTATTTCGGATGTCTGCCGCAGGGGGTATAATGGGCGTCAGCTTTGAAAATAAAAACATCGTGATTGACGGCAGGCCAACGACCGTCTTTTCCGGCGAGTTCCAGTATTTCCGCACTGATCCCGGCGATTGGCGGGATCGGCTGGAAAAGCTCAAGGCCATGGGCCTCAACGCCATCGGGATCTATTTCCCTTGGAATTATCACAGCGACCGGCCCGGAGAGGCGGACTTCACCGCGCCGCAGAGGGACGTCTCCCGCCTGCTGGACATGGCGCGGGAGATGGGCCTGCACGTGACAGCCCGGCCCGGCCCCTACATCTGCAATGAATGGGATTTGGGCGGATACCCTGGCTGGCTGCTGGACGCGCCCAGCGGCGACTGGCGCACGGCGCACCCGGACCATCTGCGGTGGTGCCGGCAGTGGTACCGCGCCGTGAACGCCGTGCTCGCGCCTCAACAGCGCATGCAGGGCGGGCCCATCATACTGTATCAGATCGAAAACGAGCATTTCTGGGGCGAGAAGGGGCTGTTCGAGAGCCTGGCCGACTATGCCGCGGAGGACGGCATCCGAGTGCCGCTGGTGGGCAACCACGAGGGCAGCGTCTACAAGGTGGGCGCGCGCGGCATTGCCGACGGTATCGACATTTACACGCCGGTGTGGGAGCACTTCCGCTGGCGGGGCTGGCTGGATCGCATGAAGAACGCGCTGCCGGAGGAAGCGCCGCTGATGGTGCTGGAATACATGGGGGCCATATTCTGCACCTGGGGAGACTCCGCCAGCGACGAGGCCCGCCTGCCCTCCCGGTGGGTCGCCATGCAGGCCATGCTGTTCCTGGCCAAGGGCGCCAACCTCACAAACTTCTTTGTGGCCGTCGGCGGCATGAACCCGCCGGGCCTGGGCAGCGATCACAGCTGCACCAACTACATGGCCGACGCGGCGGTGTCCCATTGGGGCGGCCTGGGCCGCAAGTTCTACGAGATGCGCCTGCTGGCAGAGGCGGTTCATGCATTCTCCGAGGCGCTGAGCCTGTCCAAGCCCTGGGACATCGGCTGGGGCACCGACAACGCCAACGTGGAGTGCCTGGCCCGCCGCGGCCCTAAAGGCGCGTTCTATTTTGCCTTTAACAACACCGTGCGCGCTCAGCACTACCGCATCCGGCTGCCCGGCGGGCGAGCGTTGCCCGAAGAGTGCCCCCTGCGGCTGGCGCCCAAGAGCGCGGCGATGTTCGCCGCCGATGTCCCGCTGACGGAGCGCTTGACGCTGGCCTTCTGCACCGCGCCGCTCTTCCGGATCTGGCGGGCGGGGGATGACGTCCATATCATCGCCTGCGATGAGGCGGGCGCGCCCTGCCGGCTGGAACTGCTTGCCGACGGGGAAGCGGCGACGCTGGATGCCGTGTGTTCCGACGAGGTGCGCGCCGCCGCGCTGCGTTGCTCCGATTGCCAGGTGCGGCTGTATGCCGTCACGCCTGCGGTGGCCGAGCGCACGTGGTTCGCGCCCGGAGAGCGGGGCGACGTGCCGATGTTCACCAACCTGCCGCTGGTGCGGCCAGGGCTGGGCGCCGACGGGCGCCTGCGCGCCGAGGCGGAGGCAGGCCAGCCGGTGGATATCTGCGCGCCCTGCGCCGCGTTGACGGCGGGCGGCAAAGCCATCGCCGGAGAGGCCCGCTGCGACGGCTTGACGAGGTTCCGGTTCGCGGCGCCTGCGGCAGGCGGACCCGAGTTCATATGGGGCAAGCCGGAGTACCGCGCGGAGGGAGATGCCTGGCGACAGCCGGAAGCGCCCTTGGGCGAGGGCTGGCGGCCGGTAGGGCCTTTCGATGGCCACGGCGATAGCCTGCCGGGGCCGGGCAGCTATGAATACGCGACGGACTTCGATGTGGAGGATGAGGCGCCGCAAAGCATCGCCTTCACCGGCATCACCGGCGTGGAGGCGCGGTTCTATCTCAACGGCCGGCGCCTCGGCGTGTTCCCGGAACGGCGACCCGGCGCCTATCATCCGCTGCCGCATATGGATGCGGAATTCCCGGTGGATGGCATTCTGCGCCGGGGCCGCAATCGGCTCACGGTCAGCTGCGAGCTGATCGGCCGGCACAACTTGGGCCGGCCCATCTATGCCGGCATCAACCGGCCAGCCGTGCTGATGGGCCATCCGGCGGAATTGCCCATTGCCCAGTGGAAAGAGCATCTCCAGCCGGGCCAGCCGCTGGAGATGGCGGAACTGCAAGCAGTGCCGCCCCAGGCGTTGCCGGGCTGCGATGACGCCAGCTGGCGCGCGCTGGACGTGGCGGCGCCGCGCAACCTGCCGCCGGACGAGTTCTCCGGCTGGCACGACGTGCGCTGGTATCGCGCGAAGGTCCAGGTGCCCGGCGCGCTGCGGGGCAGGCCGCTGTTTCTGCGGCTGCCCAAGGTCAGCGAGGCCTGGGTGTATGCCGATGGAACGCCGGCGGGTTACGTCAGCGAACACTTAAGCTCGATCATCGACCTTAGCGCGCACTCGGATCGCGAGGAGATTGCGCTGGCCGTTGCGCTTCGCTACCTGAACTGGATGCGCCCCTGGGCGCTGCTGGAAGCGCCGGTGCTTTTTGCCGCGCATCGGGTGTTGCGGGGCTGGCAGCTGCGCAAAGGCTCTCAAGGGGAGCGCCAGGGCTGGCTGGAATCCGGCGAAGGCTGGCAGCACAGCCCGCCCCCGGCAACCGATGCCCGCCTGTGGTACCGCCGGGAAATCGCCGTGCGCCGCCCTGCGGGCCTGATTGCGCCGGTTTATGTGGAGTTGGACGAAGGCTGGAAATCCTACGCCAAGGTTTATTGGAACGGCCAGCCCATCGGCCTGTACGCAGACGTCGGCCCAGACCGGCAGTTCTACGTGCCAGACCGGCTGATCCGGGAGAACAACCAGATCGCCGTGTCGGTAGACGGCTACCACAGCCTCACGGCCTGCGGCGGGACGGCCATGGGGGCCTATGAGCGCCGAGTGCCTGTCGCCCTGCGGTTGGAGGCGGGGCAATGAGCAATGCGCAATGAGCGATGAGCAATGAACGCAGACTGCGCCTGAGCGCAAACCGCCCGCCTATGCGGGATTGAACTTTGCCTGGGCGGCGCTGCGCCCGCAGGACATGCGGAAAGACTGCCTGGATTGTGGAGGGAAAATGGCTATACAGTTCAGCCCGGAACGCTGGGACCGCATCCGGGAGACATATCAGCTGTGGTGGGAGGGCAAGCTGGGGCGGCCGCTGCTTCCCGTGGTGCTCACCGGAGTGGAAGCCGGCCGCCCCATGCCGCCGGTTCCGCTGCTGAGCCAGGCGAATTGCCATGATTTCGACGTTTCGCCGGAGGCGGTCATCGACCGGATAGACTACGAGCTGTCCACCTACTGTTTTCTGGGGGATGCCTTCCCCGTGGTGACGCTGACGGAGTTCGGCCCCGGCATTCTGCCCTTGTTCGCGGGGGCGGTGGCAGACAACTCCAGCGGGCACGTATGGTTCGGCCCGCCGCCGGGGCTACAGGGCAAGGCGATCCGGGACATCCATCTGGAGTACGCCCCCGACAGCCGCTGGGCCGCCCGAATCAGGGATATCTGCCGGGCGGCGGTGCGCCGCTGGGGCGGCCAAGTCATGGTGTGCATGCCGGACATGGGGGGAGGCTTGGATTGCCTGGTCACATTTCTGACCAATGAAACCCTGCTTTACAGCTTGTACGACGAGCCGGAGGAAGTGCGGCGGCTCACTTGGGAGCTGCACGATCTGTGGTTTAGAGTCTATGATGAGCTCAACCGCATCCTTCGGGCGGCCGGAAACGGGTATTGCGACTGGACCACGCTGTACAGCGACGATCCCGTCTATGCGCTGCAATGCGACTTTAGCTTCATGATCGGGCCGAAGATGTTCGATGAATTCGTCCTGCCGGAACTGTCGGCTTCCTGCCGCCGGTTGCCGCGTTCCATTTATCACGTGGACGGTTCCGGCCAACTGCCCCATGTAGACTCACTCTTGCGCATCCCCGAGCTGGACGTCGTGCAGTGGGTGCCGGATCCCTACCAGGAGGAGAGCCGGCTGTGGCCGGATCTGTTCCGCAAGATTTACCGGGCGGGAAAGAAGATACAGATCATCAAAGGCGGATTCGAGGACATCGACGCCATCGCTGAAGCCACCGGCGACCCCGAGGGCATCCACCGCTCCCACATGTATCTGCCAGCCGGCGCGCAGGGGCAGGCGAAGGCGCATCTCGCTCGCTATGGCCTGTGAAAGGGGTATAAATACCATTCTTTTTGTTCCACATCCGGGCTTTCGCGCGGGCCGCCGCGCTGATAGACTGTTAGCGACTTGCAGGCGCGCAACCGCAATAAGCGCGCGTTGGACTGGAAAGGCGGCGAGGAATATATGGCACAATCGGCTGCGGGCGCGAGGGGCGGCTCTGGCATAGGCGCGGGCATTGGCTCAGGCGCGGGCATGGGCGCGGGAGCGCCCAGGCGGTTTTTCGGGGCGCTCTGGAAATACAAGTTCCTCTACGCGCTTGCCGTCCCGTCGCTCGCCTTCACGCTGCTGTTCGCGTACCTGCCGCTGAGCGGGCTCGTCGTCGCGTTCAAGGACTACGACATCTGGAAGGGCCTGCTGGGCAGCCCGTGGGCGGCCCGGTTCGGCTTCGAGCACTTTTTCGAGATATTCAGGCTGAAGCCGGTCATCGGCTCCGTCGGCAACACCCTGCTGCTCAGCTCGCTGAATCTGCTGATAGGGTTCCCGATGCCGATAATATTCGCGCTGCTGCTGAACGAGCTGAGGCGCCCCGCGTTCAAGAAGGCCGTGCAGACCATCAGCTACATGCCGAACTTTCTGTCGTGGATATCGGTCATCGGCCTGGCCATCGTGTTCTTCGGCGACTACGGCCCGCTGAACGATCTGCTGGGCTTTTTTGACCCGGACAGGCAGCGCGTGCTGTATCTGTCGAGGAACGAGCTGTTCCTGCCGTTTCTGCTGTTCCTCAACCTCTGGAAGAACACGGGCTTTCAGTCCATCATATTTCTGGCCGCGATCACGGGGGTGGACGTCCAGCTGTTCGAGGCCGCGGACATCGACGGCGCGAACAGGTTCAGGCAGGCGTGGCACATCACGCTGCCGTCCATAGCGCCGACGGTTTCGGTCATGTTCATACTCAGCATAGGGGGCATACTGTCCTCGAATTTCGAGCTGGTATTCGGCCTGCAAAACGCATTCATAGATTTCGAGACGATCGACACGGTCGTGTACAAGTACGGGCTCCTGCAGCGCGGCTACTCGCTGGCGACGGCGGTCGGGCTCGCGCGGGGGCTGATAGCGCTGCTGCTCACGGTCGCGGCGAACGGCGTCGCGAAGCGGATGGGGAGCACGGCCATGTTCTGAAGCCCGCCCAAAGATTTTGGGCGGAAGCGGGCAGGCAATTCGGCGGGCGATCGGGGGCGATCATGGGCGATCGGGGGGAGCGGGCGGCATGAGGAAAAAATCCATCGGATTTGGCATATTCAACTGCTTCAACATGGCGTTCATGGTCCTCGCGTGCGCGATCATACTGTACCCGTACCTGCACGTGCTCGTCGTCGCGCTCAACGACAACGCCAACACGGCGTACACGGGCATGATGCTGTTCCCGCAAAAGCCCACGCTCATGAACTTCCGTGCGCTGCTGTCGGACGGCGCCATCTGGCATTCCGCCGGCGTGACGCTCACGCGGCTGCTCGTCGGCGTGCCCCTGACGATCTTCGTCAACTTCACGGGCTCATACGCGCTGTCCAAAAGCTACCTGCCGGGCCGCAGGGCGATGGTGCTGATCCTCATGATCCCGAGCTACATCAGCGCCGGGCTGATCCCGACGTACATACTCTACGCGCGGTTGCATCTGCTCAACAGCTTCTGGGTTTACGTCCTGCCCGTCGGCTTCTGGTTCTTCGGCTTCATCCTGCTGCGCACGTACATGTACACCATCCCCGAGAGCCTTGAGGAGTCCGCGAAGCTCGACGGCGCGAACGACTTCCTGATCCTCCTGCGCATATACCTGCCCCTGTCGCTGCCGATCATAGCGACGCTCGTGCTGTTTTCGGCCGTCACGCACTGGAACGACTGGACGACGACGCTCTATTTCGTGACGAACTACAGGGGCCTCAGCACGCTCGCGTTCGAGCTCGAGCGCGTGCTGCGCGAGCAGGATCGCGTCGCCAAGCTCATACAGGAGGCCATCGTGCATGGGACGATCCCGCCATCGGCGTCGAGCGGCACGTCCGAGGGCCTGCGCAACGCGCAGATCATCATTACGACGCTGCCGATCATCGCGGTCTACCCGTTTTTGCAGAAATATTTCATACAGGGCATCATGGTCGGCAGCGTTAAGGAGTAGCAGGCGCGGGGCAGGCGCGGGCGCGGGAGGCGCGAGGCATGGGAACCGCAGGGCATAAGTATCATAGGATATAATAATCATAGGATGCAAAGGCCGTATGGCCATGAAATAAAAAAAATATAGGAGCGGAGGAAACTGGGAGATGGCGAAAACAGGGAAAGCTGGCGGAACGGGGAAATGGGCGCACTCGGCGGGCGCCATGGCGCTGGCTGCGGCGATCGCGCTGGCGGCGCTCGCCGCGTGCGGCACGAGCGACGGCCAGGCGACGACGGCGACGGCGACGACGCAGGCCGCCGGCCAGACAGCTGAGCAGGGCGCGGGGCAAACGGCTGCGGCGGAGCAGGCGCAGCAGGGGCAGCAGGCGGAGTCCGGCGAGGCCGGATCCGAGGCTGCAGGCGCGGAGGCGACAAGCGCGGCGGGGCAGGCGCAACAGGCGCAGCAGCCTGCGGCGACGCCGGAAACGGCGGGTGACTCGTCGGAGCTGCCGGACTGGACAGGCAAGCAGCTGACCCTGCGGGTCTGGAACGGCCACGGCACCGGCGACACGCAGCGCTTCAAATCGTCCGACGACGTGTTGAGCCCCGAGATAAAGCGGCTGTTCGGGATTGCGCTGGACGCCGAGAACAGCTTCGACAACGGCGGGCAGGATCTCGCGGCTAAGCTGGCCGTCCTCGCGGCGACGAACGACTTCCCCGAGATCGGCTACAACGTCGTCAACGACGACCTGATAGCCGGGAACAAGGTCTACGACCTGACCGAGCTCATCCCGCTGCACTGCCCGAACATCTACGCGTTCATGCAGAAGCATTCATCAAGGACGCTCGAGAAGGGCTACAACGGCACCGGCAGGCACTACACGGTCTACATGAACGTGGGCAACGACGCGGACTCCATCCGCGCAATCTACCCCGACGCCGACATGCAGCGCTACTCGAACATCGCGGCGCCGGGCGACACGCTCGGGGGCCTCACGCACCTCTCCGTGCGCGACGACATAATAAAGCTCATGTACCCGGAGGCGAAGACGCAGAAGGAGATCGAGGATCTGTACGTCAAGAACGGCGCCTTCTCGCGCGAGGAGGTCTATGACATCCCGCTGCGCTCGCGCCAGGACGTCATAGACTTTTTCTACGCGATGAAGCAGGCCATCGACGAGAACGGGATCACGGAGAACGGCAGGCCCGTGTACCCGATGTCCGTTTTCCAGGGCCAGGACAACTGGGCGCTGCTGGCGTGGCTCAGGAACATGATGGACGGCAAGTGCAGCTTCAACTACTTCACGTACTTCGACGTCCCGACGCAGTCCATACAGCTCGGGTTCAAGCAGGACTGGTTCAAGGAGGACGTGCGGCTGTTCAACCAGTTTGTCAGGGACGGCGTCGCGCCGGAGTCGTGCCTGATCGAGAACAACGAGATATTCAACAGCAAGCTGAATAACGGCGAATACGCGACGGGCTACTCATACGCGCAGCCCGACCTCTCGCAGCAGGCGGCGGCCGGGAAGCCGTGGGCGTTCCGCAAGGTGTACTTCGACATCCCGCAGGACACGTCGGCGACGATGCCGCAGCGCAACGAGATAAAGGGCTGGGACCAGCTGACGATATTCAAGGACAAGGTGGCCGAGGAGGATCTGCCGCAGATCCTGTCGTGGCTGGACTTCATGTACACGGAGGCCGGGCAGAAGCTCGCGGCGTGGGGGCCGAAGACGGCCGGGCTGTGGCAGGAGGAAGGCGGCGCCAGGGTTTTCACGGACAAGGAGCTTGAGGCCAACATGGTGTACAACGTGGAGAACGGCGCCAACGTGAAATACAATCTGGCGAGCAGCCGCTATGACAACGCGTGGCCGCTCAACTATCCCACGATGTACATCGGCTTCCAGGGCGGCGGGCTGTTCGCGCCGCGCTACGCATACGACCTGTCGCAGGGCGAGCGCAGCCCCGGCGGCGCGAACACGGTCTTCTCGACCGGCGTGTTCGAGCCGCAGAAGCTGCCCAGGGACGTGATCGTGACGTCGGCCGACATATGGAGCTTCACGAACGAGATCGACGACATCAAGCGGTTCTGGGACGTGCGCGGCACGGGCTTCGAGCCGCTGCTCACGAAATGCCTCGCCGCGCGCACGGACGCCGAGTTTGAAAGCGCGTATGCCGCCATGCTCGACTTTGCCGAGCAGAACGGCCTGACGGACGAGGCCGTGAAGGCGTGCGAGGATCTGATGAAGGAGAAGTACGCGGAGGACTGGGCGACGTACCTGGCGGGGTATTGATGAGCATATTTCCGAAAATTCTATACTGGAAATGGGATGCCGGCATCTTCGGCCGGCTTGGGCGCGGGCTTGAGGACTGCATGGATCGCTTCGACTTCGATCTGCTGTACGTTTCGTTCCACCACCTGCCGCTGCCGCTCGCCGACGAAAGGCTGCTCGCGCTGATCCGGGAGGCGTCCGGCGCGCTCGCGAGGCGCGGCAGGAAGCTGCTGCTCGACATCGACGCGCGCAACGAGCTGGACGCCTTCCTCGATCTCCACCCCGGCGAGGAGGGCATGGCGGTGTATTTTTGGATGCGGGAGCTGGACGGGCGCGGGCGCTGCCGCTTCGCCATGCCGAACCTGGCGCGGGGGCGGACGGGGCGCGCGGGCATCCCGCGCCCCCCCGCCAAGCTGGCCGGCCTGTGGGCGATGGACGCCGCCGGGCCGCAGGCGCAGGGGAAATCGCAGAATGCGGCGGGCGAACAGCAAGAAGCGGCGGGCGAATGGCGGGCGGCGAGCGAATGGCAAGAAACGGCGGGCGAATGGCGGGCGGCGGCGACCGGGCGGCAGGCGCCGCAGGCGCAGCCGGACGCGCGGCAAAGGGCGGCGCCTGAGCCGCGCCCGCAGGATGCGGCGGGGCCGCAGCGGGCGTGGGCCTATGCCCCCGGCTCTCTCTCGCGGCTGCCGGCCGAAGCGGCCTCGATAACGGATCTGGGCGGCGAGAGCCTGTACGAGATCGACGCGGGGGCGGCGTTCGCGAACAAGCGGCTGCTTCTCGCGCCGGTATTCGCGCACGGGATACCCGACCTGTTTTCCGACAATCTGGACGGCTTCTATCGCGGGCTGTTCGACGCGGTGGCCGACTTGCCGCTGGGCGGCGCGGCGGTTGACGAGTGGGGCTGGGATCTGGCTATGGGCGACAGCGACGGGCTGTTTTACATTATGGGTGCCCCCTACTCCGACGGGCTTTTGAGGCGCTACGCCGCGGCGACCGGGCGCTGCCTCGACGACGATCTGGTCCATTTTGTCTGCGTCCCCGCCGAAAGCGGCCTTCCGGCGGGCGAGCCCGCCATCCCGGCCGCCGCCGCCCACCCGGCCTCCGCAATCCCGGCTTCCCCCGCCCGTCCGGCCACCGCGCCGCCCGCCACCGCGCCCGCCACCGCGCCCGCCATCCCGGCGCCGGCCTCCGCGCTCGCAGTCAGCGACTACGTGCGCGCGCTGCGCGAGCGGATGCGCGAAAACAACCGGTGGTTCTACGACGAAACCAAGCGGCGCTTCGGCGAGAAGGCGTTTGTCGGCGTCCACCCCACGCTCTGGGGGGATCCCTCGGACTTTTCCATGGACATACTCCACAACGGCGTCAGCTGGTGGGAGGCGCCGCGCGACTACGCGCAGACGGACGAGTGCGTGGCGATGCCCGTCCGGCTCGCGCTCGCCCACAAGTGGGGCGGCCCCGTATTCTACAACATGTGGTACTCCGGCAACACGCGGCAGCTCGAAACCTACTGGCGCGAAACCTGGGCGAACGCGCGGTTTGGCGGCCGGACGCACTACCTCGGCTACGAGTGCCCCAACGAGCCCGGCGTGTTCCGGCTGAAGCATCCGGGCGCGCTGGAGGGCATAGAGGCGATGGAGCGCAAGATCAGCGAGCTGGATCGCCTCCAGCGCAGCCAGCCCGACTGCCGCGCCCTGATCGTGTTCGGCATGGAGGCGGCGACGAACTGGCGCCTGCACGGCGGCTGGGCGCTGCCGGTGAGGGGGCAGGGCCTGCTGCCTCGGATCCTCGGATACGCCAGCGCGCTGTTCGAGCACTTTTTGTGCGACCTTGCCCCCAGCACCGAAATTTCAAGCGGCGCCGTGCGGATCGACGGCGGCTCGGCGCGGCTCGGCACCCAAGACTACGACGCCGTGATATTCCTGGCGCCGGAATTTTGCGGCAGGGACGTTCTCGAGAGGCTGGCCGGCTACGCGGGCGCGGGCGGGCGGCTGCTCCTGGCGGGCGGCTGCTCCCGCTGCAGCGACGGCCTGCCCGCAGGCGAAGCGCTTGCGAGGCTGCGCGGCGCGGCCTCGGCCTGCTTCCCCGAAATCCCGAGCGCCATGGAAACGCTGGGCTGGCTCGGATCGCAGGGCGTGAGCGCCAACAGGTGGCACAACGGCTGCGCGTACCAGGACGGCTCGTTGCTGTTCACGGCCGAGGGGCACATGCCAACCGGCAACGCCTTGGCGGTCGATTGCTCGCATCGCGGGCGCGCGGTGCGCTTCACAGGGGAGGACTACTATTATGAAGCGCCGCATTGACGGTGGCGCCATCCTGAGCGAGCGCGGCATCCCATGCGCCCCGCGCTGGCTCGCGGACGGGCGGCTGAGCTTTTCCTACGGGGCGTCCGGCGTCGAAACCATGGAGTACTATTTCGCGCGGGAGTTCGACAGCAACCAGATCGTGTTCAGGCGGGGCGTCTTCGACTGCTTCCGCTGCTATCTCACGGAGGCCGTCGCGCCGCCATGGGGCGCGGAAAGAGCGGCGGGATCGGGAGATCCGGGCGGGGCGGGTGCGGAGGGCGCTGGAAGCGGGGCGGCAGTCGAAGATCCGGCTGCGGCAAGCTGGGCGGGAGCGGGCGAATCGGCCGCAACGGGAACGGCGGGCGCGGCATGGGCGAAAGCGCCGGCGGCGAAGCTATTTTCCCCAGAATACCGCAACGCGGAGATATGGCCGTTTTCGATCTGCGCCGACTGGCACTGCCTCGGCGCGGTGTTCCGCATAGGCGTGTACGCGCTGGAGGAATCCATGGTCTTTTGCCTGACGGCGCCCGAGGACGCGCCCGAGGGCGCCGGCTGGAGGCTGTCCTTCCACGAGTCCGCGCAGCTTGTGCCCGCCGAAACGGGCGACTTTTTGCTGGGGGCGCGCGGGATGCGCCGGCAATGGCTGGAATGGGAGCGGCGCGGCGGCGCGCTCGAGGGCGGCTTCCACGAGGAGCCGGACGCGGGCAGCCCGGCCGCCGGGGACGCCAGAGCCGCCGCAAGCGCCGGCGAGCGCGGCGGCGAGCCAGACGGCGCGGGCGCCGGATTGGGCGGGGGCGCGGCCTCCCGCTCCGCCGACGTGTTTTTCCGGCTCGGATCGAGCCACGCCTTCACGGCGTCGCGCACGCCAAGCAACAGCCGCATAGCGCTGGACATCCCGAGGCTGGCCCCCGGCGCCCAATACGTGTTCGCGCTGACCCCCGGCACGGACAGGGCCGAGTGCGCCGCGAAAAACCGCCGCCTGGCGGCGGGCTTCGCGCAGGCGCTCGCGCGGCAGCGGCGCCGCTACGACGCCGCCCGCTCCCGCAGCCCGAGGCTCGCCTGCGCGAACGCGCCGCTGTGCGACTTCATGGCGTTCGCGCCCGTGTACCACGAATCGCTCAAAACGCCCGGCCAGCCGGGCGGCCTGCGGGCCAAGACCACGCGCTACTGGATATGGGGCTTCGACTCGATGATGGCCGGCGACGCCGCCATATACTGGGGCGACGCGGAGCTCGCCAGGGACATGCTCGGCTTCATAGAGCGCTCGGCGGGGCCGGGGGCCAGGCTCGCGCACGCATACACGACGGCGAACACGCCCGCCTCGTTCATGACAGAAACCGCGCGGGGCATGTACATCATCCTGCTGCACCACTACTGGGCGCTGACGGGCGACGCCGCGCCCGTGTTCCGGCACTACGGGTTCGCGAAGGAGATCATGGAGAGCGCTCTCGCGCAGAGCGCCGGCGACAACGACGGCAGGGCCGGCGGCCTCGTGACGGGCACGTCGCTTTTCCCCGACTTTCCGGGCTTTCTGGGGGAGAACGGCGCCGACGTCAGCCTGTTCAACAACACGCTGACGTACAGCGCGCTGCGAGCGATGGAAACGCTGGCGCTGATCGCGGGCGACGCCGCGACCGCGGGTAGGCTGCAGGCTTTTCTGGCGGCGACGAGGCGGAACTTCGCAGGCGCGCTGTTCGACCCGGAGCTGGGGATGTTCGCCAACTCCGCGGACGCCGCCACGCTCGAACGGCGGCGGGCGGTGAACGCCGGGGGCGTCGTGTGGGAGAACGACTTCGCGCTGGAGCTTGTGGGCGAAAAAGACGGGCCGTGCATGGATTTCATCGAAAAGCACTGCGTGTCGGGCGCGTATTTCAGGGCCATCCCGCTCTGGGACGGGGCGTTTGACGGCGACGCCAACCAGCTGCACTGCACGTGGCCCGTCGTGGACGGCTACATGGTGCGGCTGGCGAGCCGCGCGGGCAACGCCGCGCTGCTGCGCAAGTGGGCGGGCTGGGTAGCCTACTGGACGGAGCTGCTGCTCTGCCCGGAGGGCGTGTCCTGCCTGGTCGAAACGGACAGGCCGGACACGGACTCGTGGAACTGCGAGCACGGCACGTTCCAGGCCTACACCATGCGCAAATGGTACGAGGACGTGCTGCACGGCTATCTGGGCATCGTCCCGGACTGCGGCGGCATAGGCTTTTCGCCGTCCGGCGTCGGCGGCTACAGGCTGGAAAACCTGCATTACCGAGGGCTGCGCTGCAACATCGAGTGCGGCGGCGAGGGTCGCTATATCGGCAGCCTGCGCGTGGGCGGCGAAACGCTCGCCGGCACATGCAAGATCCCGGAGGCTGCGCTGAGAAGGAACAGCCGCAAAACGGCGGCCGCGCCCGAAGCGGGCGGCGGCGAAGCGGCCGGATCGGCAGGCAGGGGAGCGGGCGGGGAGACAGGCGGCGGCGAAGCGGGCAGAAAAGCGGCCGTCGATATTCATGTTTCGCTGCGCGCGGAGCCGAGGCCGCTCGAACTGCGAAGCTGCTACAACGCGGCGCCCGGCGATTTTCGCCTCGGCGGCGGGGGGCTGTCCTTCACGGTTTGCGGCGCGGGCTTCGCCACGATTGGCATCTATGCCCAAAAGCCGTGCGCCGTGCTGCTGGACGGCGAGCCGGCCCCATGCGGCCGCGACCCCGCGACGGGGCTCATGCGCGTCGAGGCCGTCCTGAAGCCCGGCGCGCCGCTCAGGGTGGAAGCGCGGACAATCCCAATATAGAAAATATAGAAATAGAAAGGGAAGGGTGGTTTTCAGCTATGACAGGACTCGGAAGATCTATGGGGCGAGGCGGGCCAAAGAAGCTTTTGAGGCGGGCTGGCGCCGCGATGCTCGCGCTGGCGCTGATCGCGGCCGGGCTGCCGGCCGGCATGGGCCTGGGCGCGGCGATGGCGCTCGCCGGCAGCGAGCCGGCGGCTGCCTCCTTTTTCAGCTACGACGGCGACACGGGGGGCGCGTGGAACGGGAAATACGGCGCCGACGGCTACATTCTTTTCGGCTACGGCGCTCAGCCGGGCGAGGGCGAGCCGTCCTACGTCGATTTTTACGTCCACGACGTGTACAAAAAGCCGGCATACCTCGAACCGGTGACAATTCTGGACGGCAACGGCGGGGGCGCCGTCGTCGGCGAGTTCCTCTACGCGGCGAACAGCGGCTACAGCGCGCCCGGCGGGAACGTCGCGAGAACGGGCGTGTGGCCCGGCGCGAGGGACGGCGACGCCTCCGTCCTGGACCTGCCGGCCTCCGCACCCGACTACGGCAACCCCGCGCAAAAGGCGCAGGCCGGCATCACGTGGGGCGAGGGCTCGGACTCGGGCCACGCGGGCAGCAAGAGGCTGACGTTCCGGCTCTCCGGCGCGGACGAGCGCCACTTCACCGTATACACGAACCGAAACAGCTATGACCGCTACTTCGGCATAAAATCGCTCGGCGGCGAGGATCTCGTGCCGCTGCAGAAGCCCAGGGACGCATGGAGGACAGAGGATTTCCGGGACGCGGCGTACATAACCTTCGCCGTCAGGGGCGGCTTCACGCTCTATTACGAGGGCGACTGGACGAGCGACCCGCTCTGCGGCGTGTTCTTCGACACGCCCGAAACGACGCCGCCGGACCCCCCGGAGCCGACGCCCCCGCCCGCGCAAGGCGGATCCGAGGCCGTCTACCTGGGCTCCGACAGCGGGACCAAGGGCGACTGGCAGGGCAAGTACGGGGCCGGCGGCTACATTCTCGTGGGGTACGGCGACTCGGTCGAGCCGCTCAAGAACAGCTGGTCGTCGGACACGCCCAGCATCCCCGAAAACGACCGCGCCGCGCTGCCGGCGTATGTAAGCGGCTACGAGTACGGCCCCGGCGGGCGCATCGTGCTGCCGCCCATAGACGACGGCTACGCATCGGGCAATCTGGCCGCGGCGCCGCCCCCGGATTTCGGGCTGCCGAGGCGCGCGGCGTTCGCGCAGAGCGATGGCCGGTGGAAGGCGTCGTTCGCGCTCGGCGACGACGAGGAGCACATTTTCAGCATATACGCCATAGGCCGCGTGAGCGCGAACGACGCGACCGTCGTCATCGCGGATCCGGACGGCGGCGGCGAGCTGGCCGCGAAATACCATTCGACGGACGAGTTCGCGGGCAGCATGTACATGTCCTTCCTTGTGAGGGGCAGCTTCCGCGTCGAAACGGGGCTGGCGTCCGACTACTTCTGCCCGTCCGCGTTCTTCTTCGACGAGCCGGCCGCGCAGAAGCCCCAGGGGCTTGCGGCCGAGGCGGCGGCGGGGCGCAGCGTCGAGCTGTCGTGGGAGAACGCGGGCGCCGCCGACAGGATCATAGTCGAAAAAAGCGAGGACGGCGCCCGTTTCGCGCAGAGGGCCGTGCTCGCCGGGGACGCCGAGTTTTTCGCGGACGAGGGCCTGCAGCCGGGGCGGGAGTATCGCTACCGGCTACGCTACGGGATTGGCACGATGTACGGGGAGGCGACGGCGGCGGTCAGCCAGGCCATAGCGCCCATGGAGGCCACGGCCCTGAGCCTGCTGGAGCCGTCCGCCCCGCTGTCCGCGCGCCTCGGCGACACCGTGGCGCTCGGCGCGAGGCTCGCGCTCGCGTCGGACGGCAGCCCGCTGGCCGGCAAAACCGTGCGCTTCAAGCTCATAGGGCCGAACACGGGCGACGGCGCGACGCTGGGGCAGGAGATCCCGGCCGTCGTGGCGAGCGCCCTGACGGACGCGGGCGGCGTCGCGGAGGCGGAGTTCACGGTAGCCTACGCAGGCCAGTTCGGGCTGGCGGCGTACACGGAGCCGGACGACGGCGACGGGCTTGACGGCGCGGAGTCCGAAGCCGCGAGCCTCAGCGCCTCGGCGCCGCCGGACGCATCGCCGCCCGCCATATTCAAGCTCTCCGACGCGGTGAGGCCGGGCGGGTATTTCACGCTGAACGGCCACGGCCTGGGCGGCGACGCCCTCAAGGTCATGATCGCGCGGAGCGAGGGGGGCGATCTCCCGCCCGCCCCGACGGCAGGCGCTTTTGAGGCGCCGATCGTCCAGCGCGGCAGCGGCGGCTACTTCGTCGTCGCGCAGCTGCCGCCGCAGGCCGAGGCGGGCGCCTACGACGTATGGGCGTCCAACGAAAACGGCTTCGGCGAGTGCCGCAGGCTGAACGCGGCGCGCCCGCTGTTCCTGTCGGAAAAGAGCATAGCGCCCGGATTCGCCGTTTCGGTCGCGGGGCGGAACTTCGATCCGGCCGAGTTCGGCGCGGGCGGGGCGGCCCCGGCCGTCCGGCTGCGGGCCGCGCCCGGCGGGAGCGGCGGGGGCGGCGAGCCAGGCGCGGGCGGCGCAGGCGGCGGGAGCGGCAAGCCCGGCGGTAGCGGCGGCGCCACGGGCGGCGAGCAGGGCGCCGTGTACGCCGCGGAGGTGGCCGGCTTCGGCCCGTACAAGATATCGTTCGCGGTAGGCGAGGGCGTGCCGCAGGGCGAATACGCCGTGGAGGTGTCCAACGACGGCGCGAGCTGGGCCGCCGTCGCGAGCGGGCAGACGCTGTCCGTGGAGGCGGCGGGCGAGGATCCGCTGGGGCTGGGCGCGAGCTGGGCCGCCGACTTTGGCTGGGGCAACCGGTTCGACGTGACCGACTACGGCGCGATCCCGGACGACGGCGGCGACGACACGGCGCAGGCCCAGGCCGCCGTGGACGCCGCGGCCCAGGCCGAGGGCGGCGGGGTCGCGTACTTCCCCGACGGCGCCTACCGCATAGACACCATCACGTTGCCGTCCGGCGTCGTGCTGCTCGGCGAGAGCCAGGCCGGCACGAAGCTCGTGTACACGGGGAGCGGCGGCGTTAACCTCATAAACTCCCTGGACGCCGCCGTCGCCGAGAACACGGCCGTCATGGAGAGGCAGGGCGTCGCGCGCATGACCATGCTGCTCGACGACCCCGGCGCGCGGCCGGACTCGTTCATGTGGCTCGGCCAGGGCTGGAAGGGCGCGTTCGAGGACAAGTCCAGGCGCACGGCGAACAGGCTGTTTGCCATCGACGTCACGATCGACTACCCCACGGACAGCGACAGGGCGTCCGGCGGCAGGGGGATCGGCCTCGAATTCATCGGCAGGGAGCGCGTCATCGTCAAGGGTTGCAGCTTCACGGGCTACCACGCGCAGCCGTTCATCACGGGCATGAGCGAGTACTACACGCTGGAGGGCAACTATTTCGAGTTCACGCTCGGCTACGTCGTCAGCCTGTCCACGTACTTCTTCGCGGAGGGCAACCATATCCGCGCCGTCCACCCCGAGCTGAACGAGGAGTCGCACGGGATCTTCGGCAGGAGCAGCGCGTACATGGCGGAAAACACGGTCGAAAACACGGGCGCGGCGGACAACAGCTACAACGACGGGGAGCCGCTGGCGGTGGAGGTGCCCAACGGCTACTTCAACTACGGCCGCGTCCTGGCGGCGACGCCGCTCTCAGTCACGGTCGCGCCGAGAAAGGCGCTGGCGTGGCCGACGATGGACTACGGCGAGCTGTCGGTGGCCATCACGAACGGCAGGGGCATGGGGCAGCTGCGGAAGGTCGCCTCGATCAGCGGGTACGTCATAGCCGTGGACAGGCCGTTCGACGTCGCGCCGGACGCGACGAGCGCGTTCACGCTCATCGCGCCCAACGAGAACGCGACCATCTGCAACAACACGGTCATAAACAACGCGAAGGGCATATGGCTGTTCGGCAATTCGTTCGACGGGCTCGTGGCCGGCAACAGGAGCATAGACTCCGAGGGGATCTTCATATGGTCGAACAGGGGGCCGGACGGCACGGTGCCGGACTACTACACGAGGATTGCGGGCAACGAGCTGACCGGCGCCTCGCGCAGGACGGGGCAGTCCGGGATCGGCTACAACACGGGGCGCAGCGACGGCAGCGCCGCATTCTCCGTCGATGTCTACTCGACCGAGATACTGGGCAACAGCATAGCGGGGCCGGCCGGCGGGAGCGCCGCGGGCGGCGACACGGAGGCGCCGGAGCTCAGCGGGATCTACTGCGCGTCGGCCTCCTACGCGAGCGGGTACGACGGCGACCCGTCGTTCGCGGACTCCATGAACACGATAATCGGCGGCAACACGCTGTCGGGCCTGAAAACCGGCGTCACGCTGACGCACTCCATATCGGGGCAGATCGTGGCGGGCAACCGCTATTCGGAAACGGTGGAGGCGTTCATCGCGGACACGGGCAGCATGTCCACGCTGCTCGCGGGCAACGAGCGGATCCCGCCCGCGCCGCCGGGGGAGGCCCCCGCGATAGCGGCGGGCGTCCGCGCCGAGGACGGCCTGCGGGAGCTGATATCCGAGGACGCCGGCGAGAGCGGCGCGATCGCCGCGTTCGAGATAGCGGGCGAGGGGATCAGGAACGCCGGCACGATCAACCTGCGGCTGAGCTTTGACAGCGGCGCCATCGCGAGCCACGAGCTGGCGCTTCCGGCGCCCGTCGCGGCGCAGGCGTTCATTCGGGAGGTCGCCGTCGAGGATCCCGCCGCGCCGGGCGTCACGACCGTCAGCGTCTATATTCTGGCCCACCGGGGGCAGGCGCTGTCCGTCGCGGACGGTGAGCCGCTGCTGACGGTGGCGCTCGCGCTCAGGGAAAACAGGGACGCGGACGTGGAGCTCTCGCTGGGCCGCTTTGACGCTGTGTGCTATCCGAGCGGCGAGTTCGAGGGCGGCGCCGCCGATGTGGCCGCGACGGTCAGCCCCGCCTCCGCGACGGCGGCAATCCGCTTCCGCAGCCGCTTCGACGTCAACCTGGACGGCGCGGTGACTCTGCGCGACGTGGACGCCGTCCGCTACCATCTGGGCCTGGCCGCAGGCGGGGACGGCGAAAACGGCGGGGGCGGCGGCAATGGCGTGGACGACGAGAACGGCGAGAGCGGCGGGGGCGGCGCGAGCTGGCCGTCCGCCCTGGCAGGGCGCTGCGACCTGAACGGCGACGGCGCGATAGGCATAGAGGATCTGACGCTCGTGATCGCGAAATACGAGAGCGCGGCCTGACGGCGCGGCAGCGCGGGGCATGGCATGACGGAGGAGCGCGCAAAGGCAGACGCGATGGCAAAGGCGTCGGAGAAGGCGGGGCTCTAGCGGAGAGCGCGGGCGGTACGCTGGCATGCTGCCCGCCCGCGCTCTCCGCAATCTGGCCGCCCTTCCGGGCCGCCCAACAACTCAGCCGCCATTTCGGGCCCCCGGGCCTGTCCAGCAACTCAGCTGTCATTCCTGGGCGGCCAAACGGCCGCTACCCGCTGGCCCGCTGGCTCTTAGGACTTGTGATTTGCGGGGGATTTACGCCGGATTGGGGAGAGTGGTATAATTCAGTGAAACGATTCGATTATGAAGGCAGCTTGACGGCTCAAAGCAGAGCGGCGCGTTTGCCGCATGCGCTACGTTTGTCGCATTTGCCGCATTTGTCGCATGCGCTACGGTTGGCGCATTTGCCGCATTTGCCACGGTTGGCGCATTTTCGCATGTGCCATGTTTGGCGCGTTTGCCGAATTTGTCGCATTTGTTGTGTTTGCCGCCCTGATCATTTCGACCGGCTCCGTGCTCGAAAATGCCGACGCCCTGTCCCACGCCGTGCAAAACCTGCGGCAGCGCTATCTGCTGATGGAGCACTACTATAAATTTCTGTCGCTGCCGGAAATAAGCGAGCGCGGCGCGCCGCTGGCCGGCGCGGCGCCGCGCATAGTCTTTGAAAACGTGGAGTTCGCGTATCCGAAAACGGGCGCAAAAATTCTCGGCGGCGTCAGCTTTGAGATCGGGCAGGGCGAGCGCGTCGCGCTTGTCGGCGAAAACGGCGCGGGCAAATCCACTGTCGTAAAGCTCCTGTGCCGGCTGTACAAGCCGGACGGCGGGCGCATACTCGTGAACGACATCGATATCCAGGATGTGGACGCCGCCGACCTGCGCCGCGTTTTCAGCGTCGTTTTTCAGGATTTCTGCAAATACGAGCTGACGCTCCGCGAAAACGTGGCGTTTGGCGACCTGTCAAAGCTGCATGACGACGACGCTCTGCGGAGCGCTTTGAAGATGGGGCTTGCCGAGGGGATCGCCGAGCTTGGCGCGCCGTGCGGCAAGCTGGAGGAAAACGGCGTTGACCTGTCCGGCGGCCAATGGCAGCGCGTCGCGGTCGCGCGGGCGTGCCTGGCCGACAGCGCGTTCGTGATTCTCGACGAGCCGACCGCCTCGCTCGACCCGGTGGCGGAAAGCAATATGTACCGCGGCTTCGCGGAAGTGCTGAAAAACCGGGGCTGCATAATGATTTCCCACCGCCTTGCCAGCGCGAGGATGGCCGACAAAATTTTGGTGCTGCGCGACGGCGTTGTAGCGGAAACCGGCGGGCATGACGAGCTTATCGCGGCGGGCGGGTTCTATGCCCGCATGTACCGGAGCCAGAGCGCGTGGTACTCGTCCAATCCAGAGGGGGGCGGGGCGGCATGAAGCACATCTTCCGGATTTTCAAGAGCATTTTTGGCTGGGTTCCCGCGTCTGCGGCCATAACGGCGCTTGACTATCTCTATGAGGCGTTCGTCCCCGCCATTGTGGCATATGTGTCCGTGAATTTGTTCGACAGCGCGGCAAAGGCAATGGGCGTGGGCGGCGGCATGGGCGCAGGCGTGGGCGCGGATGCAGGCATGGGCGCGGGCGTGGGCGCGGATGCAGGCATGGGCGCGGGCATGGGCGCGGGCGGCGGCCCGGCGCTGAGCCGCCTGTATCTGTACGCGGGGCTGTACCTCGGCGTCTATCTCGTGAACGATCTGGCGAACTATGCCAGAAGCATCGCGATCCACGCCGGCATTTATGAAAAGGGCACGGCGCTCTTTCGCATTGAACTGTACGAAAAGCTGGCGAAGCTCCCGCTGATAAATTTTGAGGACGCCGAGCTGCTCAATAAAAAAGAGCGCGCCGAAAAAGCGGTCAACGATGAAACGCTTTCGGCAATCTGCAACCATACGATGCGCCTTTTCCGCGCCGGCATCCAGGTGGCCAGCGTGGCGGCAGTGCTGTCGGGGTATAGCCTGTGGCTGCTGCCCCTGTCGCTTCTGTCCGTCCTGCCCTATCTTTTCGCCCGGATCGCGCGCGGCAGGGAGTTCTTTCACGTAAAACGCTGCCAGGCAAAGAAAACGCGCCTGCTTTCATACCTGTGGGGGCTTTTCACCGCCCGGCAGACGGCAAAGGAAATGCGGGTGATGGGCTTTGGCGGGTATATAGCGGACAAATGGCGCGGCGCCCGCGACGAGGCGAACGAGGAATTGTGGGCTGTCCAGAAAAAAGACGCCATGTCGCTGCTGCTGTGCGACGGCTTCCGCATAATAGGGTACGCCGCCTCCGTGGCCGTCGTTCTCGCGCTCGCCCTGCGCGGGCAGGTGAGCATCGGCGTGTTCGGCGCGGCGGTGTCCGCCTTCCTCAGCCTGCAAAGCGGCATGAGGAATTTTTTGGAGCATCTTGGGCGCTTCCCCGAGCAGCTGTCATACGCGGGGGACTACTACTCGTTTTTGGACACGCCGGAGGAAAAGGACGGCGCGGCGGCCTATCATGGGCTCAACGAGCGCATCGCGCTTGACAGCGTCAGCTTCAGATACCCGAACAGCGGGCGGCGCGCTTTGAACGCGATCAGCCTGACAATTCGCAAAGGCGAGAAGATAGCCATTCTCGGCGAAAACGGGAGCGGGAAGACGACGCTTTCAAAGGTGCTGCTCGGGCTCTACCCGCCGGAGAGCGGGCAGGTTCTGTACGACGGCAGGCCCGTCGAAGATTTTGCGAAGGGAAGTTTTTATTCGGGCGTTTCCGCGATAGCGCAGGATTTTGTTTCGTACAGCCTGACAGCGCGCGAAAACGCGGCCATGTCCGACATATCCCGCATGAATGACGATTCGAGCGTCAGGGCGGCCTTGGCGGACGCGGGGGTCGATGGCGGCATAGCCCTCGACGACATGATGGGGCGCGAATTTGGCGGCAAGGAATTGTCCGGCGGCCAATGGCAGAAGCTGGCGATCGCGCGGGGGCTGTTCAAGGACAGCGAGTTGATCGTGCTCGACGAGCCGACGAGCGCGCTCGACCCGCTCATAGAAACAGAGATACTCTCGAAATTCGTCGAGGCGGCAAAAGGCAAAACGGCGCTCATCATATCCCACCGCGTCGGGCTGTGCAGGCTGGTGGACAGGATCATCGTCATGAAAGGCGGCGAGATCGCGGAGGACGGGACGCACGGCGCTTTGCTGGCGGCTGGCGGCGAATACGCGAAGCTGTATGGGGCGCAGGCGAAATGGTATCAGTAGCGGGAGCCAATTCTCCCGACGGCTCCTGACGGCTCCCGATAGCTCCCAATGTGACGATGCGACGATGTGCCGATATGCCGATGCACCGATGCACCGAGGTGCAAAAAGTTCAGAAAACGGTGCAAAAAACGCTTGACGCTTTGCCCATCGCCGTCGCACAATATAAGAAAGAGTTGCCGCTTTGCGACGGCGGACGCTCCATGAAATTGAAGCATAAAACCGCCAATCATCAAGATCTGGCGGTTTCTGCTTTATCTTTCCTTCTTGCGGAAATATGTCGAATGTTCCGGGCGGTTGACAAACGGAGGGTGCGCCGCTATACTGATATTGTATTTAAACGAACAAACATTAGTTTGTTTTTAATCGACTATGGGCAACCTTAGTCATTTCCCTGCTGGAGGTGATGGGCGATGGGCGCGAGCCGCCAATTCGTTTCGGCGGGCACCGTTGCGGGGCCGCGCGGCCACAGGGTGCGCGCGCCAGAGGCGGGCGCCGCAGGAGGCGCGACAGAAAGCGCTGCGACAGGCGCAAAGAGGGGCACGGCAGGGAG
>JAISFK010000350.1 GCA_031263625.1 Clostridiales bacterium | reverse complement strand
GGGCTTTTCAGGCCGGACACGGCCTTCGGCGTTTCGCCGGCATAAGCGTCGAGATAGTTCATCGTCGCCAGCGCGATGATGTGGTTGAGATTGTCGAAATAATTGTACAGCGTCGCGCTCGTGTAGCCGGCCAAATCGGCCACGGAGCGGATTGTCGCGGCCTTGGTTCCCTCTTTTTTGATTATGTCCCGCGCCGCGTCAATAAAATACAGCACGGTTCTCTGCTGCCGCCTGAGCGCCCGGTCGGTCGAGTTCTGGATCATTTTACATGCCCTCTTTCAGTATAGATTGCGCCGCTATGCGCCATCGCGCGCGCAAAGCGCGGCGGTGCGCAAAGCAATGGGTATAAGGCGCGGTTAAAACTACGATAACTATTAGTATGGCCACGATTGATTATATACTGAAACATGCAAAATTTCAAATCTTATGCTATTCTCAATTATACTCAATTATACTCGTGTTCGTACTCGTGTTCGATTGGAAAGTCCGACCGCAATTTGCGGTCGGACAGAGGAAACGAGTATTACTGACTCGCGTTTATGGAAAATTCAAATGCTCGTCAGTATAAGAATACGCCTTTGGCTCCAGCTTCAGCGCTCTATTGCGCCCCTCGGCTCATTGGCCGGCTGGCTTGACGCGCGCGCCGCCAAGCTCCGGCCTGTGCGCGTGCTCGCCCCGGAAGTTTTCGACGCGCAAGTTCTCAGCCTGGTCGGCGTCCAGCGCGTAGCCATACCAGCGCGGGCGCTTGCCGGCGCTGGCGCCGCCGTTGCCCGCGCCGCCCCCGCAGTTGCCATTGCCCCCGCCGCCGCCGCCATCGCCAGCCCATGACACGCCGCAGTTGCGCAACGTCACATTTTGCGCGTTGTGAACTCTGAAAGCGGCGATCTCGCTCTCAAAAATCTCGGCTTCCAGCGGCGAGCGCGACCCCTCTGCGGGCCTCAGATCCATGCGCCCGCCAGGCTCGTCCGTAAACTTCTCCATGTTGATCCATACGTCGTCCAGAACGACGTTGTCCACAACGGAACCCGCGTCGCCGTAGATCAGCGCGCCGCCCTCGCTGCGGCACATGATGTGCGAAAAGCGGATATTGCGCACGGGGCCGACCGTATCCTCTGGCGTCCACGGGATCGACACTACGTATATCGGCTCGCCCGCGCCCCACCAGTCCGGATCGAAGTGGCGCGTTTCGACCGTTATATTGGAAAAGAGCACATTTTCAATGACGCTCTCTCGGCTCTGGTGGACGCCAATGCCGCGATGGCTGTTCACGATGGCGATGTTTTCGAACACGCAGTTGCGGATCGGCGCCGAAACCTCGCAACCCAGGTTGATGGCAAACGATCGCGACGTCATCGTGCAGTTTGACACGGCCACGTTTTCGCACGGGACGCCGTTCCCGCTCGTATTCATCGTCTTAAGCACTATGCAGTCGTCGCCGCTCTCAAAATGCGAATTGCACACGCGCACGTTGCGGCAGTGGCATATGTCCAGCGCGTCGCTGTTGGGCATTTTCATGTCGTTGTACACGGTGAGGCTGTCGATTGCGACATTGTAGCACTCAAACAGCGTCACGGTCCAGCTCGGACCGTCCATCACGCGGATGTCGCGAATGAGGACGTCGGTGCAGCCAAAAAATGTCACGACATGCGGCCTGAACTTCTGCGTGCGGTATATCTGCGGCAGTTCCTGCGTCACATAGAGCTTGCCGTTTCCGCAGATCTCGCCGGCCCCAGTCAGCGCGATGTTCCTTGCCCCCTCGGCTACGATGCCGAAATCCATCCTGCTGTGCTTGGACTTTGCCGCGCGCGGCTCGCTCCCGCCTGCGTATTTCATCGACAGCCTGCCGCCGCGCTCCACGTGCAGCTCCACGTTGTCCTTCAGGCGCAAAACAGTGAACATGCATGAATCGCCCGCCTCGACAATCACCCTCCCGCCATTTTTCCCGGCGCAGGCGTCAATCGCTTTTTGGACTGGCAGCGTGTCGTCGGCTTTCCCGTCGCGCACGGCCCCAAAATCCTTCACAAAATAATCCATATTCAGCGCCCCCTTGTTTATTGATATTGTTTTCAATTCAGATCCCGCCCAAAGCTTCCCGTTCCGACTTGGGTTGCGGGCGTAGCCCGTTTTAGGCATGAGACTAAATTTTCAGCCGACGACGCTGGGATTTGCCGCCTTGTATTCGTCGAACTGCCTCCGAAACTCCTCCACATATCTGTCGAGCCCGGCGGCCTTCATGCGGCTGATCGCCTGCTCGTATCCGTCCTCATACGCTACCAGCCCATAGGCGAGCGGATATATCGACGAAATTATCTCTGTCTGGAGAGCGGTCAGTTCCGACGCCACGGGCGCCGAGTCGAAAACAAATCCGGCAAGCGGGCTGACAACCGCGTTGTCGGACTTGTACTCCCACCACTCGACGCCTTTGTCCGGCAGCGACATGTCGTATCGGATAAACGGCAGGTAGCCGCTCATCCACGTCGCGTTTTCAAAGAGCGGGTTGCCGCCTTCGTCGCGCGCGATCTCTATCCTCTGCGGGGCCGGCGCGGTGTAATGCACACCCTCGATGCCGTAGTGGAACAGGTCGTGATTCTCCTGCGAATGGTACAGCCAGGTGAGGAACTTCAGCGGGGAATTCGGATCCTCCGCCGTGGCCGATATGGCGTTCAGATTCTGGATCAGCGTGCGTACGACGCTCGGCGCCTTCGAGTTCACCGCGTACAGCTCGCCTTTTGCGCCGGGCACGTTCTGCTCCATGACAACGAAGCTCGAATAGGTGTATGAATCGGACGGCAGGAACGCCCCTATGCGCACGGCGTCCTCGCGGATTTCCGGCGTGAAATTGAGTATGTCCGGATTGAGCAGCCCTTCGTCGTACATCCGTTTGTATATCTCCGTGTTCTGCTTAAATTCCGGCGATTCATAAAATGACTCGATGGTTCCATCCTGAAAGCACATTACCATGCCCAGGCTGGTTTCCGTCTGATACGGGTAGCGCTCATGCATGGGCGTCGTCCACGAAGTGCTACCCGACAGATTGTGTATCTGATGGTAAGCCTTGATGCCTGTCTGGGCCTCGATCTCGACCTGCATGTCCTTCATCAGTTTCAGTATGCCCTCGATGTCGCCGTCCGGCCAACCGTCGGGCGCGACCTTTTCCAGTATGTCCTGCCTAACCGCCAGTTCCCGGGGTTGCTCCCAGCTCCGCCAGTCTGCCGGTATCGCGTAGCGCTGGCCATTGTACGTCGCGGCGCTCCAAGCCACATCGTTGAAATGATCGCGCAACTCCGTATAGCTGTCTATATATTCCTCCACAGGGATCAGGGCGTCGCGCGACGCGAGCGAGCTGATATTCTTCACGTCCTGCATGACGTGCAGCATCTCAAATTCCTCGCCGCCCGAAAGCATGAGGTTCAGCTTCTGCTCGTATGCGTCCCAGGGGATATGTATCGCGGATACCGCAACGCCGACTCCGTCAGCCGCCAGCTTTGCGTTAACTGCGTCCATGCCGTTTTGATAGTCCGGCGGCTGGTTCCCCGGAACGACATAGCGCAACGGATGCGAAATTTCGCCGCCGTTGCCGGTGCCCACCGCTTCTGTCGCCTCCGCCGAGCCCTCTGCCGGCGTCGCGCCCTCGCTGCCGTCAGCCTGTTCCTCTGCGGCGCCTCCCTGCGAGATCTGCCCCTGAGATGCGGCGGCGCCGCCCTGCTGTGCGCCATCGCCACCCGGCGCCTGCCCGCACGCCGCAAACGCGGCAAGCAAAAAAGCCACAACGCTCGCCAGCGCCAGTCGTTTTCGAGAGTTCACCAAAACTCCCCATGTGCCGCGATTCCGCTCTTTCATGCTTTTCAATTTCCTCTCCCCCTCTTTTTCATACTATTTTCAATTAAATTTCCGCCCAAAATCTTTGGGCGGGCTTATGAATATGAAATCGTTTTGTCTCTCACTCCTTTCATTCCCGTTCGCCCATTCAATTCACCCCTTGACCGCGCCCACCGTCATGCCTTTGACAAAATAGCGCTGCAGGAACGGGTACAGCAGGATTATAGGCCCCATTGTGACCACGCATGTCGCCATTTTAAAGCTCTCGCGCGGCGGATTTACCGTGACGCCCACCGCGACCGAGCTGAGCATTTTGATCTCGGACTGGATTTTGAACAGCAGCATCTGCAGATTAAACAATTCTGGCTTGTTTACGAGCATGACCGCGTTAAAATAGTTATTCCAGTAGCCGATGGCGTAAAACAGCGTGATCGTCGCGAGCACGGGCAGGCACAGCGGGAAGTATATGCGTACGGCAATAAGAAACTCGTTGGCGCCGTCAATCCTCGCGGACTCATTCAGGGAATCCGGGATCTCGCGCACGAAGTTTCGGACAAGGAACATGTTAAACGGCGAAAACATCAGCGACGGCACAATGAGGGCCCAAATATTGTCATAGCAGCCCAACGCCCTCGACACCATGTACCACGGCACCATGCCCGCCGAAAAAACCATCGTGACAAAGAAGTACAGCGCCAGCGCGTTGCGGTATTTGCACTGCCTGTTCGCGAGCGTGTAGCCGGCGCCATATGTGATCGCGACGCCGATCAGCGTGCCGACGAGCGTCGAGAACGATGAAACCGCGTAGCTGCCCGGCAGCGACGAGCTGGGGTTGATCAGCATGCGGTACGCCTCCAGCGACAGCTCTGACGGGAAAAAGCTGTAGCCGTTGCGGATCACCGACGTTTCGGTCGCAAATGACGTAACGAGTATGAGAATGAACGGCAGCACGCACACAAGCGCGTAAAAAAACAGCACAAGCCTGATTGCGTACAGCCCCGGCGTCGCCCGCCTCACAAACATGATTAAGCCCGCTCCTTCCCGCGCCTCAAAAAAGCGCTCCTTCCGGGTACAGCCTCCTTGTCATCCAGTTCGAGCCGAATACGAGCGCGAAACCGACAAGCGACTGGTACAGCCCGATGGCCATTGAAACGCCAGGATCTCCCGTCGTCTTGAATACGCGGTAGACATACGTGTCTATGACTTCCGTGATGGGCATGAGAGTGCCGTTGTCGCGCACTATGGCGTAAAACATGCCGAAGTCGCCGTAGAATATGCGCCCTATGTCCATCAGCGTGAGTATGCAGACCGTTGGCAGAAGAAGGGGCAGCGTGATGCGCGCTATGCGCGTCAGCCGCGTCGCGCCGTCGATGCAGGCAGCCTCGTACAGCCCTTCGTCTATGCCAGTTATGACCGCGAGGTAAATGATTGACGTGTATCCGCACGTCTTCCATATGCGCGTGAATACGAGAATCGGATACCAGTAGTCCGGCTTCGTGTAAAAGCTGATCTTCGCCCCGCCCAGCGCCGCGACGACATTGTTGATAAGCCCTGTGTCCGTGTTCATCAGCCCGTTCAGTATATAGCTCACGATGACCCACGAGATGAAGTAGGGAAACAGCATGAACGACTGCGCCGCGCGCGAAAAGAACCGGCTGTTCACCTCGCTGACTAGCAGGGCCAGCAGGATCGAGCACGCGGAGCACACTATAATAAACATGAAATTCAGCACGACGGTATTGCGCGTCACAGTCCACGCCCATGATGACTTGAAAAAGAACATGAAGTTGTCGAGCCCCACGAATTTGCTGAGCAAGCCCGTCTTAAAGCTGTACTTCTCAAACGCGACGGCGAGATACGGCAATGTGAGATACCCAAAAACAAACGTATAGGCTATGGCTGGCAACGCAATCGCGTAGAGCAATTTGTTGCGCCACAGCTCCCCTGCCACGCCGCGCAACCCAGTTTCCGTTCGTTCCGTTCCGAAACGCCTGCCTCCCATTCGCCAAAACCTCTCCGCGCGCCCAGTCTCCCCGCGCACCCAGCCCCTCCGTGCGCCCGCGCATTCCCGGCGCTTCTGCGCGCAAATCCACTGCCTTAGCCATTGCCATTGCCATTGCTATTGCCTTTGTCAAATCTGGCCAAATTCATTGTTTGATTTATATCATTCCCGCAGGCGCCGCGTAAACTCATAATTTTCGCCATACTGCAATTTCCCGCGCTTTTTCACGCTTGCATGGATATATTTGGCATTGATTGGCACTGCAAAATTCCGCAAAACTACGCATTTCCGCAATTAAGCGCAATTAGGCGCAATTAACCAGGATACGGCCCGGATACTGCCGCGCTATGCCGCCAAAGCGATTGACAGCAAAAAGCGCATTATATATAATTTGGAAATGGTGAAATTTTGGCTAAAAGAGAAGATGCTAAAATCGTTTCTGTGGATAGTCGGGCTTGTCATCATAGTCCTCAGCATTGCCCTGTTTTCCATATACAGCGCTGCCCAAGTTCAGTCAGCGACGAACTCTGCCATCTCGCAGCTGAGGCAGGCCAGCGGCAGCGCGGACATACTGTACGATCAGATGTACGCCGTGCGCAATACGTTTGACGCGGACAGCGTCATCGTGCGGGCAATGACGCAACGCAGCGCGGACGCGCTGCTGGAAGCGGAGGCTGTCCGCAACATGCGCGCGTTTCAGAGCGCGCATCCTTACATCCGCAGCAGCGGCGTGTACAATCCCATTCTGAAGCGGTATATTTCCACCAACGGCGTGTTCACCGAGAGCGAATTCGACGCTGGGATTTTTCGCGAGGCGCTTGACAAAAAGAGCATGGGCAGCTTCTCCCGCACCGTGTTCGCCACTCCGCTGGGCGTTTCCCGCTACAATGCGCATACTTTTGCCTACCGCGTGCAGACATGGCAGTCTATGCCCGTCGCGCCACTTATCGTCATAGACATCAGCGACGACTATCTGCGCCTGCTTATCGAAAACATTCTGGACGAAGCGCAAAACAGGAACGTCGCAGTTTTTGACGCGGACAGCCTCGCCATTGCCCATGGCGACAGGCAACTGATTATGAGCAGCGCAAGGGAATTCCCCTACGGCGATCAGCTGATTGCCATGAGCGGCGCCGCCTGCGGCTCGTTTACGTACCGCAGCGGGCAGGCGGAGCTTTTGGCGTTCGTGCGCTCGCCCAGGAGCGGCTGGACATTCGTGAGCACGCAACCCACGCGGGACATCCTTGGCAGCGTGCCGCTGTTCGGCGCCATCACAATGTTTCTGGCAATTTTGCTGTTTTTGCTTGGCGCGCTCATTTCCGGCAAGGTGAGCGAAAGGCTGCATGTGCCCATCCGCCGCCTGTACGAGCAATACGCGGGCGCCGTCCAGCAGGCGGCGGCATGCGGGAGCGCCGCGCGCGGCGACGGGGGGCGCGACAGCTCGCGCGGCGGGCAGGGAATAGTAAAAGTCAATGAGCTGGCGGCGCTGGACGACAGCTTTTCGCGCTTCGCGTCCCGAGTGGCCGCGCTGGAGGAAAATCTCGCGGACTCGCGCGGTGCGCTCCGCCAAGCGTGCGCGCGCTATTTGCTCGACGGCGCCGCCGCGCCGCCCGGCGTCAAAATGGACGAAAAGCTGTTTGAAAAAGTGGGCATAAGCCTCGCATCCAGGCACTTCAAGCCCCTTATCATGGAATACTCGCTCATCGGCCAAGCACTGGCGGGGGCAGACCTGCTGCAACGCTTCGCGCTTGAAAACATCGCGGCCGAGCTGCTGTCGAAGCTGGGCCGCGCCGACATCGTTTTCATGGGCGGCAGGCGTTTCGCCGCGCTCATGCGCTTTGACAAGGCGTCTGACGCGGCCGCCCTTGATGACGTTTTGGAGCAAATCGCCGATGTCATGAGGCGCAAATTCGACATGCGGATCATCTGTTGCGCCGGCGACACAGTTGGCGACTGGCGCAACGTCAGTGACGCATACGGACGCGCGGAGCTGTCCATGAAACGGCGGCGCGCGAATTGGGCAGACGCCGTGCTGCGCGCCGAAGACTCCCCCTCCGCCATGATCATGCGCAATCACTCCAAAAAGCTCATACGGCAGATATCCGACGCGCTGCGCTCCGGCTACGGCGAGCGGGCCGCAGATGCGGAAGCCGCCCTGATTGCCTGGCTAGGCGACGTCAGCTGGGTGTACGCGCAAAATTTTAGCAAATACATTATGCTGACGCTGCTGAGCGAATTTGAAAGCTGCGTTTGCGCGGGCGGCGACAGCCCGTCGGTTTTGTACGCGGAGCTCGAAAAGGTTGACGCCTGCCAGACGCTTGACGACATTGCGGAGGCGTATCGCCGCTTCGCTTCGGAGCTCATGCGGCGGCTGCGCGACAAAAAAGCTCTGGGCGAGCGCGACGAGATCCGGCAGGTCGTTTCATACATTCGCGACAACTACATGGATCCCGACATTTCCCTGAACAGCCTTTCGGAAATGGTCGGGCTGACGCCTGCATATCTTGGCAAAATGCTTTCGAGCGCACTGATGACCCCGTTTGCGGAATACCTCAACTCGATCCGCCTGGAACGCGCGGCGGCCCTGCTTGCGGGCACGAGCCGCCCGATATCGCAGATCAGCGCGGATGTCGGCATTTTGAGCGCAAACTATTTTTACAGCATATTCAAGAAAAAATACGGGACTACTCCGAGCAAATACCGCAAAGACGGCGGCAAGACAACAATGTAGCACAGCGGCAAAATGGCAAGGCGATAAAGTAGCATGACGGCAAGGCGGCATGGCAACACAGTGGTAAGACGGCAAGGCGAGAAAATAGCATGGCGGCAAGGCAGCAATGTAGCACAGCGGCAAGACGGCAAGGCGAGAAAGTAGCATGACGGCATGGCGGCATGGCGGCAAGGTAGCAAGGCGACACGGCAACAAGGCAGCACGGCGACCTCATGACATGAAAGGAAGCGAATGACATGCCCTTCGGAGATGCAAAATGGATCCGCGCGGACGGCGATTGCGAATCCCCCCAGTTTCGGGGGAGCTTTTCCGTCGCCGGGAAGGCCGCAACGGCCAAGATCCGCATATGCGGCCTCGGCTATTTCGAGCTGTGGATCAACGGCGGCAAGGTGAGCGACGATGTGCTGGTTCCGGCCTGGAGCGACTATCACGAGCGTGACATGCGGGAGCTTGCCTACCCCATCCGCGACACTTTTCGCCACCGCTGCTACTATCTGGAATACGATGTGGCCCACTGCCTGCGGGAGGGCGAGAACGTCCTGGGCGTCTGGCTGGGCAACGGCTGGTACAACCAGCGCCGCCGCGCCGCGGAGGGCAAGCTCGCGTATGGCCTGCCCAAGCTCTGCTTCCTGCTGGAGTGGGAAACGGACGGCGGCGCCACCGGCCGCTATGGCAGCGGGGAGGGGCTGCTCTGGCGGGAGAGCGAGATCCTTGAGAACAACATCTATTTCGGCGAGAGCCACGACCTCTCCCGGCGGCAGCCAGACTGGGCGTCCCCCGGCGCGGACGCTTCCGGCTCCGGCTGCGGCTGGCGGCCCGTCCTGGCGATACCGGCTCCGGACACGGTCTTCCAGCTTCAGGACTGCGCGCCGGACAGGGCCGTCCGCTCCATATGCCCCAAGGCGGTTCTGGAGGATGGGGGCAGGCGGATCTACGACTGCGGCGAGAATATCAGCGGCTGGGTGGAGCTGGATCTGCCGGGGCGCGCCGGCGCGGAGGTCGTCGTCACCCACGCCGAGGAGTACAGCGCGGCGGCCGGCGCCCTGGACTTCGATTCGGCGGGAGGGAGCGGGCAGATGCAAACCGACCGATACCGAAGCGGCGCGGAGCCCGCCGCGGCCCGCCCCCGCTTCTGCTGGCACGGCTTCCGCTACTTCCAGGTGGAGGGGGACGCCGCCGTCAGGGAGGTGCGGGTGGTTCACGCCGACCACAGGGCGACGTCCGCTTTCGAGAGCTCCGACCCCACTCTCAACTGGCTCTACGACGCCTATGTTCGCACCCAGCTGTCCAACATCCACGGCGGCGTGCCGTCGGACTGCCCCCACAGGGAGCGGCTGGGCTACACGGGCGACGGCCAGCTCGCCGCCGAGGCCGCCATGCTCTGCCTGGATGTCCGCGACATGTTCCGCAAGTGGATGAGGGACATCGCGGACGGGCAGGATCCCGCGAGCGGCCATGTCCAGCACACCGCCCCCTTCTACGGCGGCGGCGGGGGGCCGGGCGGCTGGGGATGCGCCATATGGGCGATCCCCTGGCAATACTACCGCCATTACGGGGACGACGCCCTGCTGCGGCAGCATCTGGACGGCATCCTTCTCTGGCTCAGCTACATGGAGAGCCGCAGCGAGGGCGGCCTGGTGGTCAGGGAGGAGGAGGGCGGCTGGTGCCTGGGCGAATGGTGCGCCCCCGACCAGACCATACCAGACCCCTTCGTCAACACCTATTACTACGCGAAGGGGCTCAGGGCCGCGCTGGAGATCGGCCGAATCATAGGCCGCCCGGTTGATGAGGCCCTCCAGAAAGCGCGGCTCCGCCGGGCCGAGGGCGCCCTCAGAGCCGCATATTTCGACAAGGCCACGGGCAGCTTCTGCGGCGGGGCCAATGGCGCGGACGCCTTCGCGCTGGATCTAGGCCCGGATCTGGGTCTGGGGGACGGCCGCGCGGCAAAAAACCTGGTGACGCGCTATAGGGAACTGGGCACCCTCGACACCGGCATGTTCGGCACCGACCTCGTGATCGACAGGCTCTTTCGGCTGGGCGAGGGCGCACTGGCCCTGCGGGTGCTGACCGCCGACAGCGAAACCTCGTTCGGAGGGATGCGCCGCCATGGGGCCACCACCCTATGGGAGCGCTGGGACGGGGGCGGATCCCATAGCCATCCCATGTTTGGGGGCGTGGTCAGAAGCCTGTTCACCCACATCCTTGGAATCAGGCAGGCGCCGGGCAGCGCGGGATTTGCCGACGTCCTGGTGGAGCCCGTCGCCATACCGGGCCTCCAGTGGGCGAGAGGCGGCATCGCCACGCCATGCGGCGCCATCCGAGTGGAGCGCGACGGGGCGGGCGCCACCCGCGTGGAGCGGGATTAAGGGCAGCATCGCTCGCGTGAAACGGAACTTGGCAAGGTTGGCGCACCGCACGCGCAGAGCGGGATTAGACGGCCGATATTGAAAAGATGGCGACGCGCGGGCGCAGACAGCACAAATTGAAAATACCTGAAATGGATTGTTCATGGCGTCGTCCAGGTATATTTCTTCGTATGCGCGCGTCATCGTTTTCCCAGCCCCCTCTCAAAATATCCATCAGATACGTGGAATCGGCGGCAGGCCGCGCCCCGCGCTCCCTGCGGAAAGACAGGCGCGCGTCCCTGTCCCTCGCGCTCTTTTTCGGATAATATATCTCTCTTTCGGCGCTCTCGCTGCGGACAAAGCGAATCCGCCCAAACGCCTTTTGCGATTTCAGCACGGTCTGCTCTCCCAACCTGCCCAAATGCATGGCCCTTTCAAGCTGCTCCATGGACAGCGCGTTGTTCAGAAAGGCATTGGCGAATGAAAAATATGAGTCGTCGGCCCGATATCCTATACTGACGAGCATTTGAATTTACCATAAACGCGAGTCAGTAATACTCGTTTCCTCTGTCCGACCGCAAATTGCGGTCGGAATTCCCAATCGAACACGAGTATATAATCACGTCGAAGCCCTGAATGTCCGGCAGGAATTTGTCCAGCCGACAAAACGCCCACCTCCGCAAACAACAATATATTGCCCGCAAGCAATAATATATCGCCACAACGATACTTTGTCAAGTGCGGAAAATATGCCAATATGCCAATCACCTACGATCACCTACGATGCCGATGAAACCGCTATTTGTCGCGGTTGGCGCGATTGGCGCGGTTGGCGCGGTTGGCGCGCGCGCCTTTTTTTGCGGCGGCGGCGAGCTTGGACAGAAGCGCGGCGGCGAACGCTGCGGCCGGGATGGCGAAGTGCAGGCCGAATATGCCGCCCCACAGCCCGTACAGCTTTATTTGCCTGAC
>JAISFK010000297.1 GCA_031263625.1 Clostridiales bacterium | reverse complement strand
GGCGACGCCCGCCCGTACCTGGACGACTGCGCCGCCATTGCCAAAGCGCAGTGGGAGAGGCGGGCGGGGCTCGACGACGACAGCGTGCCGTCCTTGGGCCCCTGGTACGGCATGGCGGAGCACAGCGCGTTTTTGGGCGGCACGGTGGAATACGCCGAGGACACCAGCTGGCACCATTTTGAGATGGACAGCCCCGCGCGGCTGGATTTGCTGCGCATGGACGCGGAAAACCCCGTCTTCAAGATGGTGGTCGGCGGCATCGAATACGCGCGCGAGCGATACGGCCGCCTGTTCGCCCCCAAGGCGCGCGGCACCAGCGGCGTGCTGGAAATCGCCAACACCCTGCGCGGCAGCGATTTTTTCTACGACCTGTACGACAGCGAGGACGACACGCGCGCCCTGCTGGACTATCTCGAAAAGGCCATCGTCTGGTATTACGGCTGCCAGCTCGCGGCGGCGGGCAGCTTCATGGGCGGCACCGTCACCGGCTTTGGCGAGTGGCTGCCCGGCCGGGCCATCGGCCAGCTCTCCGAGGACACGACCGCCATGATCTCCCCGGCGCAGTTCGAGGCGTTCGGCCTGCCGCACACCATGGCCATCGCCGCGCAGCACGACGGCGCCCTGATGCACGCCCACGCGCTCAGCGAGCCATGCCTGCCCGCAATCGCCGGCATCCCCGGCATCACACTGATGGAGCTGTCCAGCGACCCCAACACCGACCGGGCGGTCACGGTGTTCCGCCGGGCGCGGGAGAGCTTCAAGCCCATCCCGGTGCTGGCGCTCACCCGCCAGGAGCTGGAGGCAAACATGGACCTCCTGAAAACGCAGAAAACCGTAATTTGGTACAATGCCGCAAGCTTGGCCGAGGCCGAGGACGTGTGCCGGCACATCCGGCGGGAGCTGCCCGTGCGCTAGGCGCCGCGCCGCTGCGTTGCGCCATTGCCAGCCCGCTGCGGCCCGCTGCTCGCCGCCGGGGGCAGCGCGGGTCTTGACGCTCGCCGCCAAACGCGATAGAATGGCATTAATGCCAGTATCCAATTATACTCGTGTTCGATTGGAAATTCTGACCGCAATTTGCGGTCGGACAGAGGAAACGAGCATTACTGACTCGCGTTAATGGAAAATTCAAATGCTCGCCAGTATAAATTTGCGGAATCAACGGGGTAAATTGCGGGGCAAATTGCGCTTGCGGCAAAGCTGGAAACGGCTTCGCCGCGACGCGATAAAGTTGGTATGCGTTGCAAAAACTGGGTAAATATCAGCAAATACTGGCGTCGTTTAGCGAAAAATATATATAAATTGCAATCATTTTATAGTCATAATATTTGAACGCGGTGCCGGGGCGGCGCCGGTTGCCGCCGAGAATCGGGCCGGCGGGGGGCAGGGCGCGAAACAGGGCCGCGCGGCAGGGCGGCAGGACAGCGCCGCGAGGCAAACCAGCGAAACAATGCCGCAGGGCAGGGCCGCGAGGCAAACCAGCGAAACAGCGCGGTGCGGCGGGGCAGGGCCACGAGGCAAACCGGCGAAACAGGGCCGCTAAGCAAAGCGGATAAAAAACAGTAAACGGAGGTTGCACAAATGGCAGTCAACAGTCCTCTAAAAAGCAAGGTGCTGAGCATGAAGATCATCCCGAACCTCAACGAGGATCTCATCCAGCAGCTCGATCTGCCCAAGGGGCACCGGAGCATCGGGCTTTTCACCACCGACTGCGACGACGTCGCCTACACGGCGCTCGACGAGGCCACGAAGAAGGCCGACGTCAAGGTCGTGTACGGCAAGTCGTTCTACGGCGGCGCGGCCAACGCCAACACCAAGCTGGCCGGCGAGGTGATCGGGATCATCTCCGGCCCCAACCCCGCTGAGGTGCGCAGCGGGCTTGACGCGATCTGCGACGTCATCGAGAACGAGGCGTATTTCATCAGCGCCAACGACGACGACACGATCGTGTACTACGCCCACTGCATATCCCGCACGGGCTCCTATCTATCGCAGGTCGCCGGGATACAGGAGGGCGAGTCCATCGCGTACCTGATTGCGGCGCCGGAGGAGGCCGTCTACGGCCTTGACGCGGCGCTGAAAGCCGCAGACGTCCGTCTGGCGGCGTTTTACGGGCCGCCTTCCGAGACGAACTTCGGCGGCGGGCTGCTCACCGGCTCGCAGAGCGCCTGCAAGGCGGCGTGCGACGCGTTCGCCGAGGCCGTGAAATACATAGCGGCCAACCCGGTGGAGTACTGAGCGGAGTACTGAGTGGAGTACTTGAGCGGCCGCGCGCGCGGCGCACGCCGCCCTAATTAGCCGGGCGGGGCAAAGGAGTCGGTTGTTATGAGCGAAACGCTTGGGAAAGCTCTCGGCATGGTCGAAACAAGGGGGCTCGTCGGATCCGTCGAGGCGGCCGACGCGATGGTCAAGGCGGCGAACGTGTCGCTGATCGGCAAGGTCCATGTGGGCGGCGGGTTCGTCACGGCCATGGTCAGGGGCGACGTCGGCGCGGTCAAGGCGGCGACGGACGCCGGCGCGGCGGCGGCAGAGCGCGTCGGGGAGCTGGTTTCCGTCCATGTGATCCCGCGCCCGCACGGCGACGTGGAGCTTATCCTGCCCAAAATCGGCGGCGATCCCGCCGGAGGCGGGGCGGCGCCGGCGGGGCCGGAGCCGGGAGCCGGGGCC